>JAYUBR010001046.1:0-3911 GCA_043740775.1 Ferruginibacter sp.
TAATAGCGTAATTGCAAGTACGGCAGTTATTCGTAAAATGCTTACTGCCCAGAAACATCGGGGCCCCGATGATTCCGGTATAATGGCTTTTAGTTTAAAGAACCAGGCAGCAAAGGAATACAGTCACCAGGAAATACAGTCAGTAGACCAACCATTTGAAGGGATGCTGGGTTTTAACAGGCTGAGTATTCTGGACCTGTCAGCAAATGGGCATCAGCCGATGTGTTCGCCTGATGGTAAAGTGATTTTGATGTTGAATGGGGAAATTTATAATGCCTTTGATTTAAAACCCGCGCTGGTTGCTGATGGCTGCAAATTTAAAAGCACTACTGATACTGAAGTGGTACTGTATCTTTATCTAAAGTACGGTTTCAGGGGAATGGTGGAAAAACTCAATGGCATGTTTGCCATAGTAGTTGTTGACCTGCGTGAAAGCAAACTCTATATTACCCGGGACCGGTTTGGGATAAAGCCCCTGTATTATTACAACAAAAATGAAGTGTTTGCCTTTTCCTCGGAGTTAAAAAGCTTTTATGCATTGGAAGGATTTAAAGCGGAACTTAATGAAAGCAAACTGGATGAATACCTGGTGTTCAGGAATAACCTGCACAATACATTGCTTAAAGATGTGCATTGCATTGAGCCCGGCTATTATTTTACCTATAGCCCCGGCAATGCTATCAGCAGTACCCGCTACTTTGATATAAACCAATACAACAGGCAGCCAAATAATAACAATAGTTTTAAGGATGAAACAGAAAAACTGCGGGAAGTACTAAAAGCAAGTGTTGAATCGCAATTGATGAGTGATGTAAAACTTGGTTGCCAGTTATCGGGAGGGGTAGATTCTTCGCTTGTTACAGCGCTGGCAAAAGAAATAAAGCAGGATGATTTATTAAAGAGTATATCCATCGTTTTTGACAATAAAAGTTTTACTGAAAAACCGTATATCGACCGGGTGGCCAAACAACTGGATATTATTTCGCACCAGTTTCCTTTGCAATCCGATTACTACCAGCAGCAAATTCAAAAAGCAACCTGGCATTTTGAGCAGCCCATCAATCACCCCAATACCATTGCTATATATTTACTGGCACAAAGGGCAAGAGAATATGTAACCGTTTTATTAAGTGGCGAAGGGGCAGATGAAGTGTTTGGCGGATACAGCCGTTTTTATGCAGTGATGTACCCTTACAGCAACCGTACATTTTGGTCGGGATTAAAAAAAGCAGGCACCGGGGTATTTACTTATTTAAAACAGTATGCAGACCCGTTTAACAGGGCGAATTTGAACGTTGCTTCCATGTCAACTCCAATGGCAAAAAGCCTAAAGTCCAATTTTGATTATAAGGAGGCCACCCAACACAGGCGGGAAATATTTAATAGCTTAACAGGTTCTGTTTTTGATAAGCAGGTTAAATATGATATCTCCACTTATCTGCCCGACCTTTTAACAAGGCAGGATA
The DNA here is from genome assembly GCA_043740775.1 of Ferruginibacter sp. Classification (GTDB taxonomy): domain Bacteria; phylum Bacteroidota; class Bacteroidia; order Chitinophagales; family Chitinophagaceae; genus Ferruginibacter. Next base: position 1,467 of record JAYUBR010001046.1, read on the forward strand.
AAATGTCGATGGCACATTCCATTGAAAACAGGGTGCCTTTTTTGGACAATGAGGTGGTGGCGCATTCATTTAAAATACCGGAGAATTACCTGATAAAAAGAAAGGCTGCAGAAAGTACGAATACTGAAAAGTATATTTTGAAGAAGGTTACTGCTGATGTGTTTGGAAATGATTTCGCATTCAGGAATAAAATGGGTTTTGGTATTCCCCTTCGGGAATTTATGACTAAACCTTCATTTAACGCTTACCTGAAATCCGAAATATTAACCGGATTAGCAAAAAGAAAAATACTCAATACAAACCAAATAACCAGCTGGATAAATAACCTTCTAACTATCAACCAGGCACAACTGGATGCTTTGTGGGTAGTGGTAAGTCTTGAGATCTGGATGAAACAATTTATTGATCAATGAAAATAGCCATACATCATACCAAAGGTTCATTCAGCGATCGCTGGATAACTTATTGTGAGAAAGAAAAGATTCCTTATAAAATAGTTGATTGTTATAAAAACGATATTCTGCAACAAGTGGAAGATTGTACTGCACTGATGTGGCACTTTCATCATGCCAGTGCAAGGGCAACTTTATTTGCCAAACAATTAATGTATTCAGTAGCGGCTTCCGGTAAGAAAATTTTCCCCGATTTTAATACGGTTTGGCATTTTGATGATAAAGTTGGCCAGAAATATCTCCTTGAAGCGGTAGTGGCACCACTGGTAGCCTCCTATGTTTTTTATACAAAGGAGGATGCCATTGCATGGGTGAATAACAATAGCTTTCCAAAAGTATTCAAATTGCGCAGTGGTTCATCATCGAATAATGTTAAATTGGTTAGCTCAAAAGAAAAAGCGCTAAGCCTGGTAAATCAGGCATTTGGCAGAGGCTTTACCCAATATGATGCATGGCCCAATTTTAAAGAACGGTTGCGTAAGTTTAAACATGGCAAAACAACATTAGTCAATGTTTCAAAAGGGTTCATCCGATTGTTTTATACCACCGGTTTTGCTAAAGTGGCTGGCAAGGAAAAAGGGTATATTTATTTCCAGGAATTTATTGAAAACAATGATTGCGACATACGCATAATTGTAGTGGACGAAAAAGCTTTTGCCATTAAGCGTATGGTAAGGGAAAATGATTTCAGGGCCTCGGGAAGTGGAACCATTTTATACGATAAAGAACTGTTTGATATTGCAACCGTGAAAGTGGCGCTTGATGTAACCAGGCAGTTAAATGCGCAATGCCTCGCTTATGATTTTGTTTATAAAAATGGTAAACCGCTGATAGTAGAAATAAGCTATGGATATGACAATGCCGCATACGATCCTTGCCAGGGCTATTGGGATAAAAACCTCCACTGGCATGAAGGGCAATTTGTATCCCAGGATTGGATGGTGGATATAATGACCAGGTAGTAGCAGTTTTAAATAAGAACTAATCTTTTACATAAGGGCATCTCTAAAAACTCTCCTTTTCCTCTCTTTTGGAGAGGAATTAAAGGTGAGGTTAAATAAAAAAAAAGAGTTTTTAGAGATGCTCTAAAATAATACCTGTTTTAAAAACCAGGTATGTTATAGTGAATTGAATAAGCAGTATAAAACGATTTGCCTTGCAATACACTCATTACAGGCCGGAGGAATGGAAAGGGTGATGGCTGAACTGGCTGGTTACTTTGCAAAAAAGCAACAGGTAGAAGTTCATTTGATCCTGTACGGAATTAAAAGGGATATTTTTTATGCGTTGCCAGACAACATAATCATACATAAGCCTTCCTTTATTTTTGATGATAATTATCGGCTGAAATCTGTGATTAAAACGTTATTTTACCTGCGAAAAAAGATAAAAGAAATTAAGCCGGATACTGTATTAAGTTTTGGTGAATATTGGAACAATTTTGTTTTAATGGCCACCCTGGGTTTAAGCTGCCCGGTATTTATTTCAGACAGGAGCCAGCCGGATAAAAGCCTGGGGAAAATGCAGGATAAACTCCGGAAATGGCTATATCCATTTGCAAATGGAATAATAGCACAAACTGAAAAGGCAAAACAGATTTACACATCCTTTTACCGGCATTCAAATATTACTGTAATCGGCAATCCAATAAGGAAAATACAAACTGGTGAGGAAGTAATTGAAAGAGAGAATATTGTTTTAATGGTTGGCAGGTTAATAGCCAGCAAGCACCAGGATAAACTGATTGAATTGTTTGTGAAAATCAATAATCCTGAATGGAAACTGGTGATTGTTGGATATGATCACCTTAAACAAAACCATATGGTGAGATTGCAGGAACTGGTAAAAGAATTGGGTGCAGAAGAAAGGGTAGTGTTGGCAGGCAAACAATCAAATGTGGAACGGTATTACCTGCAAAGTAAAATTTTTGCATTTACTTCCAGTTCAGAAGGTTTTCCAAATGTAATCGGAGAGGCTATGTCTGCTGGTTTGC
>JAYUBR010001047.1:0-3910 GCA_043740775.1 Ferruginibacter sp.
AAAAGAAAAAGCCACCGCATTAAAATACCAGCGAAATAAAATTGCATCTTCCTTACGGTCTGGTAAATCGCACACTATAGGAGTAATTATACCCAGCGCTCAAATGAATTTTTTCGGATCAGTAGTTCACGGAATTGAACTAATGGCCAGCATCAACGGGTATAGCATTTTGTTGTATCAAACAGAAGAAACCACTTTGCTTGAAAAAAAGGCAATAGAAACATTCCTGAGTGCCAGGGTAGATGGGATATTAGCATCTGTTGCAAAAGAAACCGTTGATTTCAGCCATTATCAGGAGTTACAAAAAAGACATATCCCTTTGGTTTTTTTTGATAGAACCAATGATGCATTGGATGTACCTTCTGTAGTAATTGATGATTACAAGGGAGCATTTTTGGCAACAGAGCACTTGATAAAAGGTGGTTATCAAAGGATAGCCCATGTATTGGGGCCGCAGCATATCAAAGGCTTTCAGGATCGCTTTAAAGGATATAAGGAAGCGCTGAATAAATATAAAATAAAGCTGGATGAAACTTTGGTTTACCAGGGCGACATTTCGATAGAATCAGGAAGGGCCGCAGTTGATTACTTTTTTAAATTAACCAATATTCCTGATGCGGTTTTTGCTACAGAAGATTATACTGCACTGGGTGTGGTGAAAGGATTAAAGGAAAGAAAAGTAAGAATGCCTGCAGACTTTGGGGTGATAGGCTTTGCAAACGAAAATTTTGGCGAACACATTACCCCCTCATTATCTTCTGTAGATCAGCAAACGGTGCAAATGGGTAAAGAAGCCCTTGGCCTTTTGATGAAATTAATAGAAGTAAAGGACGGAAGTATGCACAGCGGTTTGCAGGAGAAGATAGTGCTGGAGCCGTTGATGTATTTAAGAGAATCATCCGCAGGGAAAACAGCTTCTGCTATATTAGAGACAATGACTTTAAAGCTTTCAAAAATTTCTTAAAAATTAACCCCCAATTATTATGTTATACATTGTATGGAACGACAGTTAAAAAATAAATATTTGCCCAATCGTTTACACAGATATGTTTTTTCCAAATTTCTTTTGTAAACACATAAACAAAGTCAGTTGAAAAAGTGATAAAAAATGCACACAAAAGCATTTTAAAATAATGAAACACACAAAATAAAACAGGTAATTAAATGCCCCTTATCAATAAATCAACCATCACAAGCCAACCATTTTTTAACTAAAACTAAACTGCTATTATGAAAAAGCAAACTAACGACTTTTATTCAGGCAGCTCAGGACCGTCAAAAAGACCACCTGGGTATTTTTTCAAAAGATTTCTCTTTTCCTCATTAATTTTTCTGCTAAGTATTTCGGTACAGGCGCAGGAAAAGATTCATGTAAGCGGCATCGTAAAGGATGAAAAAGGTGTCCCGGTTGCTAATACAACTGTTACTCTAAAAGGCACTAAAACCGGGGTTGTAACAGATGTCAATGGAGCTTTTTCAATTGAGGCCCCAAATAAAAAATCGGTATTGGTGATATCCAATACAGGATATCAATCACAGGAAGTTGTTGTAGGTAACAACACCAATTTTAATTTTGATCTTGCTGTGTCAACAAGTTCGCTGAACGAAGTTGTGGTAGTTGGATATGGTACTCAAAAGAAAGTTACGGTAACAGGTGCTGTAACTCAATTGAAAGGTGAAAGCCTGATGAAGTCTCCTGCTGTTGATTTATCCAATTCATTGGCAGGCCGTTTACCAGGACTTGTAGTTATTCAGCAAAGTGGTGAGCCGGGCTATGATGGTGCAAGTATTTCTATTCGTGGTACAAATACATTGGGTAACAGCAGCCCGCTGATTGTAATTGACGGTATTCCTGATAGGGATGGTGGACTAGGCCGTTTAAATCCAAGAGATGTAGAATCCATTTCTGTGCTGAAAGACGCATCTGCTGCTATTTATGGAGCAAGGGCGGCCAATGGTGCGATATTGATTACCACAAGGAGGGGAACAACCGGCAAACCTAAAATTACCTACGATTTTAACCAGGGTTGGAGCCAGCCGGGTCGTATCCCAAAAATGTCCAGCGCAATTGAATATGCCAAGATTATGGATGAGTTGCCTATTTATAAGAATGTGCCCGTATCAGAATGGGGAGCCGCCTGGACAGCGATTCAAAATACCGGAACATACGTTTCGCCTACACCCGGTATTAATCCAATAAATGTTAACTACAGCCCCGATGATTTGAAAAAATTTGCGGATCACAGCGATCCCTGGGGACACCCCAATACAGATTGGTTTGGTGACGCATTTAAAACATGGAGCCCTCAAACCCGGCATAATCTTCAAATAAGTGGTGGTACAGAAAACTTTAAATACTTTTCTTCACTGGGTTATGTAAACCAGGATGCTTATTATAAGAATTCTGCTACCCGGTACCAGCAATATAATTTCAGAACAAATTTAACCGCTAAAGTAAATAATTACATTACTACAAACCTGGGTATACTGGTTCGCAGGGAACAACGGCGTTTCCCTACAGAAAGCGCGGGATCTATTTTCCGTATGTTGATGAGGGGAAGGCCGACGGAGCCTGAAGTTTGGCCTAATGGCAAACCTGGTCCGGATATTGAAAACGGCCAAAACCCCTATGTAATTACTACCAATGCCACTGGTTACAATGATAATCCTACCGACTTTATACAAGCTAATGGTTCGGTAGATATTACCAATCCATGGATCAGTGGTTTAAAACTGACCTTATCTGGTGCTATTGATAAAAACAGCAGCACTTCCAAAACCTGGCAAACACCCTGGACACTATATGGCTGGGACAAAGTAACCTACGAAGCAGATGGTAAAACTCCTAAACTGGTAGGTGCAATCAGGTCGAATTTTACAGATCCAAGGTTAACCCAATCCTATGCCTCAGTATTAAATACCAATCTTTCAGCTCAATTGAATTATGACCACAAGATTGGAGCAAACCACAACTTTGGTGTAATGGCTGGTGTAACCAAAGAAACTTTCAAAGGAGAAAATTTCTTTGCTTTCCGCAGAAATTATATCTCACCAGCCGTTGATCAACTTTTTGCCGGAGGTTCTCTTCAACAAAATACCGGTGGTAGCGGTTATCAGAGAGCCCGTTTGGGTTATTATGGTCGTGCCCAGTATAACTACAAAGAAAAATACCTGGCTGAGTTTATCGGACGGTATGATGGATCTTATATGTTTCCTAAAGATCACCGGTTTGGATTTTTTCCAGGCGTGTTATTGGGATGGAACATCACAAAAGAAAATTTCTTTAAAGTGCCTGAAATCAACAACCTGAAATTAAGGGCGTCTTATGGCCAAATGGGAAATGATCAGGTATTTTACAATGGACGTTTGCAGGAATATGGATACCTCTCTACTTACAGTTATGGTTCTTTTCCTATTAATGGCGCTGTTGCAACTACTTTGGGAGAGACCTTACTTGCCAATCCAAATTTTACTTGGGAAAGGGCACAAAACTACAATGTAGGTTTAGATGCGACTTTGTTTAACAACAAAATAGACGTAACATTGGAATATTTTTATAATAAAAGGGACCAGATACTAATTCAAAAAACGGGTTCAACGCCTGCTTCTGCTGGTATAACATTGCCTCCTGTTAATGGCGGACGGGTTGATAACAGGGGATATGAATTCAGTATTTCTTACAACACCAAAATTAGCGGTGACCTACAATTAAGGGCCGGTATCAATGGAGGATATGCAAAAAATAAGGTTGTATTTGAAGATGAAATACCAGGAGCTCCAGGATACCAAAAACAAACTGGTAAGTCAATTGGCGGGTATTTAGTGTATCAATCAGCAGGTGTATTTAAAGACCAGAGCGAAATTGATAAAAACACAATTGATTATAGCGGTGTAACAGGTAAACTGATTC
>JAYUBR010001048.1:0-1088 GCA_043740775.1 Ferruginibacter sp.
AATAAAGATTTTGTTGAAATAATTGTAGCCATTTTAGGTACTACCATTTCGCCCTATTTATTTTTTTGGCAGGTAACCATGGAAGCCGAAGATGTAAAATCATCCCGGCAATTACTATTAGCCCGCAGAAAAATTTTAAAGGGTGAAGAAGATGCTGCCACTGCAAAAATAAAAGAGAAAAAATTTATTTCATTGCTGATAAAAAAAATGCAAGTGGACGTAAATTTAGGAATGCTGTTAAGTAATATGGTGATGTATTTCATAATACTTGCTACGGGTACCGCGTTATTTGCACATGGCATTACGCAGATTGATACTGTGGAACAAGCAGCAAAAGCACTGCAACCCGTGGCCGGAAAAGCATCTTATATATTTTTTACAATCGGTGTTATTGGTACCGGCTTACTGGCTATCCCGGTTTTAAGCGGCTCTTTATCTTATATTATTTCTGAAACCTTTGGGTGGACAGGTAGCCTGGATAAAAAATTTTTTCAGGCAAAGTCTTTTTACATCGTTATTATCATTTCGCTTTTACTTGGCCTGCTGATTAATTACTGGGGACTTAGCCCAATTAAGGCATTGCTCTATACTGCAATCCTGTATGGATTAACCTCACCTTTTTTAATTGCCATTGTTTTACACATAGCAAACAATAAAAAAATAATGAAAGAAAATACCAACAGCAGGCTTTCGAACATTTTAGGTTTTATAACATTGATTGTTATGACTGCGGCCGCCATTGCATTAATTTATTTACAATTTTAATTTTTTATAACAACCATTTACATCACACTTAAATTTTGTCCTTATGGGATTTGATCAGTATCACGAACCACCGGAAGAGCTTTCCGATGAGGCCAGAACCTTTGCACGAATGATTACTTCTTTAACGGAAGAAGCCGAGGCAATTGGCTGGTACGAACAAAGAATAGCTCTTGAAAAAGACAAGGATGCAAAAGCAATTATGCAAAATGCACAGCACGAAGAAATGAAACATTTTGGGATGGACCTTGAATTTTTATTACGAAAAAAAGAAACCTGGCGAAAAACTTTACAAGCCATTCTTTTTACAAAGGGCGATATTGTAG
>JAYUBR010001049.1:0-3907 GCA_043740775.1 Ferruginibacter sp.
AAAAGCACACAGCTACGAAAGATGCTGCTTAGACGGGTTTTCGCTCATAGGCTCTCAATTATAATATGTTGCCTGGTAACGGCATTTAAATGGAAAAGACAGCAAGTTTTTTATGGCAGCTTTTTGTTATGGCGTTGCAGTTCTGTACTTTTATTATTCTGCACTTTTATTTTATAAGACTTCGGCGATTAAAGAAAATATACAACGACGGCTCACGATATTCGATGTGTGTTTAGGTTTCTGAGTGGAGCTCCAGCAAGGGCGAAATTGTTGAGCACATGAAAACCATCCTGCGTTATTGGATTTGGAATTAATTTTGATCCGATAGCTATCGGATCAAAGGTCAAACTATCATCATTGGAATTCTGCAACGAAGGTTTTGCAAATGAACCCTGGCACTGGAAATATAGCTGTACAACAAATTATTTTACAAACGAAAAAGCCCGCCCGGTTTAATTATTTGGAAATGATTATACCCATCCGGGAATTAGCACGATAGGCAAAATGCCGGAGACACGTGCCTGTTGCGGCCTACAGAAAATGTAAATAAAATGATTGCTTACTACCGAAAACCTTACTAATTTAGTTGCTCACGTTTAACATGATTGTTATGACTCAATTAAAAAAATTGGCCATCATTGAAGAAGACCCCTGGCTGGAACCCTACGCTTATGATGTGAATGAACGTTTTGAACGATTTAAAAATGCATGCAAAGAGATTGAAGATGCTGAAGGCAGTTTACTCAACTTTGCCAAAGGGCATTATTATTATGGCATTAACTTCAATAAAGAAAAAAATGGATGGACATATAGAGAATGGGCTCCTAACGCCCATAACCTATACCTCACAGGTGATTTTAATGAATGGAACAGAACCACACATAAACTGGAAAGAAACAAAAATGATGATTGGGAAATATTTCTTCCCTATGAAGAATACAGGAACAGTTTTGTACATGGCAGTAAGGTGAAAGTAAATATACAAGGTGCTAACGGTTCAACAGATAGAATTCCTGCTTACATCCGGAGAGTAATTCAAGACCCTGCCACACATGATTTTTCCGGCCAATTATGGTTTCCAGAAAAACCTTTTGAATGGACAGACAGCAGCTTTGATCTGGCTGAAAATTTTCAGCAACCGATCATTTATGAATGTCATGTAGGTATGGCACAGGAAGATGAAACGGTTGGAACATACAGGGAATTTGCAGACAAAATATTACCCCGAATAAAAGAAGGCGGATACAATGCCATTCAAACAATGGCTATCCAGGAACATCCTTATTATGGATCGTTTGGGTACCATGTGTCCAATTTCTTTTGTCCTTCTTCCCGGTTTGGAACGCCTGAAGATTTAAAATACCTGGTCAATAAAGCCCACAGTATGGGCATCACCGTCATCATGGACATGGTTCATTCTCATGCCGTAAAAAATTTTGCAGAAGGGCTGAATGAATTTGATGGCACCAGCCACCAGTATTTTCATCCCGGCGCAAGAGGTTACCATGAAGGATGGGATTCAAAATTATTTGATTATGGAAAATGGGAAGTGAAAAAATTCCTTCTTTCCAACGTCCGGTATTGGCTGGAAGAATTTCACTTTGATGGTTACCGGTTTGATGGAGTAACTTCCATGCTCTACTTTCATCATGGAAACACTTCGTTTGACCACTATGATCAATATTTTAAAGAAGGGGTGGACCGGGATGCAGTGACCTATATGCAATTGGCAAATGAAGTGATTCATCAATTTAAAAAGAATACTATTTCTATAGCAGAAGACGTAAGCGGTATGCCCGGATTGTGCAGAAGCCAGGAAGATGGAGGGGTTGGGTTCGATTTCAGATTGGGTATGGGAATACCGGATTACTGGATTAAAATACTAAAACATAAACAAGACGAAGAATGGGACATAAATGAAATGTGGAATGTACTGGGTAACCGGCGCTATAAAGAGAAAACGATTGCTTATGCGGAATCGCACGATCAGGCACTGGTGGGAGATAAAACCATCGCCTTCTGGCTGATGGATAAAGAAATGTATTTCCACATGCATGTGGATGATCATAACCTGGTGGTTGACCGCGGCATTGCCCTGCATAAAATGATCCGCCTGTTTACCATTAGTCTTGGTGGTGAGGCTTATCTTAATTTTATAGGCAATGAATTCGGGCATCCGGAGTGGGTTGATTTTCCAAGGGAAGGAAACAACTGGAGTCACTATTACGCAAGAAGACAGTGGTCGCTGGCAGATAATAAAGAACTCAAATACCAGTACCTGGCTCATTGGGACAAAGCGATGATCAATACTATCAAAGAAAATAAAGTGCTTGCATCAGCCAGTGCCAACCAGTTGCACATGGACAGCAGCAACAATGTGATCATCTTTGAGCGAGGCAACCTTATTTTTATTTTTAATTTCAGCCCCGGCAATTCTATTTTCGGATATCAATTCCGGGCACCCGAAAAAGGCACTTACCGGATTATACTTAACTCAGATAAAAAAGAATTCGGGGGCTTTGACAGAGTGGATGACTCCATCAATTATCCGACGGATGAAAATCAAATGATCAGTGTATACGTTACCAACAGGACGGCTTTGGTAATGAATAAAAAATAAAAAATAAATTTTTTAAAATACAAAAACTCATGCTAATGACTGCATGAGTTTTTTTGTTTAAGTTTCAGATTGATCAGGAAGTTTACAGCGTTTTAGTCAATCCTCTCTTTTTCTTTCATAAATCTTTTTTCAACTAAAAAGATTCCGATACTTAATATTACCAGCATCAAAAAAGTTACGATAAAATCACGGATCGTCGTAGATGGAATACGCTGACCGCTCGCTATCGCCAATCCCCACATAAATAAGTCAGCGATTGCTAATACAATAAAAAAGACAAGGAGTATGTTTAGCAGAATTTTCATTATCGGCTTCTGTTTTAATTACCCAGGATAACAAACTATGTTGTAAAATGTATGTTCTGTAAATAGCTTAGCGGTCAATGCTTCGAGCGTGGGCGTTAGACATAATTGCGGTTATAGGAATTCGATAGTGTATTTAGTTTGAGAAGTATTACGCCACCAAGGGCGAATAAAATAATGTGAATAATAATTTTCAATAAATACTGTTATATACTATTGTTGAAACCAACTAAATTTTGCAGGTATAAATCTTTACCCTAACCGTTACCGTTATGAAAAAACTATTTCTTTTAATTTTTTGCATCACTTTTCTTTATCCATGCTTTTCTCAAAAGCGTTGCGAATACCCGGCATGCAGGGTAGATTTTTTAAAGAACAAATTATACATTGTACTAACAGAAAATCCGCAGTTTGACAGTGCTTTAAAAGTAGCGATGGCTGAAGAATGGACAGTTTCTACAATAGGTGGCTACATCTCTAAAAAAGAACTGGAAGAGATGAAAAGGTCAAATGGCAATTCTTTTTTAGAGCCAGCTAAATATAACTGGTATATACCCAAAAGCCCCAGTGAGCGGGAAGAACACGGAGCATGCGTACTTAATTTTTTTGAGGGCCATACCGTTTACCCAAGCTTTTATATCAATTATGAAAGTATTGATTTGATGGAGGGCTATCCCGATGAGCAATTCGATGCTGCCATTTACCGGCTGAAATTAATTATCCGGGGTCGTAACAATTATTATAAAAATACAGATGCCAAAAGTTCTATCAGCAAAAAGGATGGGATGGCTTTATTGAAAAAAAAGATTCTGCTTATCAATGAAAGGTACATTCATAACGCAGATACAAAAGACGACGTGTACGAACCTGGCGCCTTTGACAATTACCATTACAAAGTTGAATTTGCTGCTGCTGCAAAAATTGAGGCGATCATAAAAGCGAAGGATTACGAATATGTTCTCGGGGTGCGTCTTGCAAATGATTT
>JAYUBR010001050.1:0-12400 GCA_043740775.1 Ferruginibacter sp.
TGTGCTTTGTTTTCTTTTGTGGGCTTTGTGTGAAAAAATGCATTGTTATTCCATCTGATAAAAATCAGGTGTTTAACTGTTATTGCTCATTTGCCTGTGGTAAAAAAAAGATAGATTCGTATAAAATTAATCATTATGGAAAGGCACGATTTATTGCATGAATTTCCTGAACACAGGGAAAAAATTCTTAACCTGCAAAAAGGAAGCAACCGTTTTAGAAAACTACAGGAAGAATACCAGGAAACAGACAATCACATTTACCGCATTGAAACAGGTATGGAAGCAACCACTGATGAACACCTGAATGAACTTAGGATGAAGAGGGTGCATCTTAAAGACAGTTTATACCATTTTCTTGTATAAAAGACCCATGTTTTAATAGGTGTGTTACCAGGCAAAACCTTGAATGTATGATTGTACGGGTACAACAGGTGGTTCCATGTAAAATTAGGGCATTATGCTGTAATGCAGTATCACAAAGCTTTGTAGCTGGATAATCAATTTATTGCAGCCTGTAAACAGGTCTTGTTAAACAGGTAGGTCCACCACCGCCTTTTACACTGATCTCTTCGCCTTTGTACACTGTGACAGTACAGCCGGCATTTTCAAGTGCGGCTTTTGTTACCCGGTTACCATCAACCATCAGGCATTGCCGTGGAGCAAGCGCCAGTACATTGCAACCCATGCTGTCAAATTCTTCATCTGGTACTTCAATTAACTGATAACCCCGTTGCAATAAAAGCTCACGGAATGCAATGGGCATTAAAGGAGAATATACTACGGCAAGATTTGTATCCACAGGGCTTAAAACTGACATCAGGTGAAACACATCCGAAGGGCCCTTGTGATGCGGCAACGGAACGGTAATTACTTCAACACCCAATGGTTTCAGCAAGGCGGTAAGTTGCCGGATGCCTTCGGGATTGGTGCGGTAGGTATGGCCAACAGCAAGTGTATGTTCATCCAGCCAGGCAACATCGCCACCTTCCAAAGTGCCGGGTGCGGTGATGGTGCCAAGCACTTTAAATCCATTGGCTTCATAAGCCTTTTGCTGGGCATAGGGTTCATGTACTCTTCCGGCCTTGCCCATATTGCAGAGTATCATCCCGCCATCTGTTGCAATGGCTGCATCGCGGCAATAAACAGAATCCATATTTACAGCAGCATCTTCCGGAAAATAAAAAATATCTGCACACTGTGATTTTAAAATGGCCTCAAAAGATGCATACTCTGTTACTGCTTTATCCAGCACAGGTTTGCCCAGGTAATTCAGTTCTTTCCAATATTGTTTAATATGGGTTTCGCTTATAAAAGCCTGCTGTATATTTTTAATAAACAGCGATTGTATTTTTCCAATATCCGAGTGACAGGTCATCTTTTTAGTTATGAGTTATGAGTTATGAGTTATGAGTTATGAGTTATGAGTTATGCTAGAATTATGAAATCTGAAATTATGCCATTTAAACTTATAATTCATAACTTATAACTTTACAAAATCTGAAGGTCATCTGATTTTTACCTTCATTAATTTAGTACTAAAAAAAGTCGCTTATGACATAACTTGCAACGTACAAAACTCATAACTCATAACTCAAAAAGAAATGTCTTTTAAAAATAAAGTTGCCATAGTAACCGGAGCAGGGCAGGGTATTGGCCTTGAAATATGCAGCCAGCTTGCAAAGGAAGGAGCGAAGGTTATTTTAAACGATGTAGATGAAACTCTTTCCGGTAAAGCCGTTCAGCAGATTATAACCGTCACGGGAGGAAACTGCATTTCATTTCCGGGTGATGCCAGCGAACCTGCATTCATCCAACAAATGGTGGATACTGCGGTTGCAAAATATGGACAGTTAGATATTGTAATTGCCAATGCAGGCATTACTTTATTTGGAGATTTTTTTACCTATTCGCCGGAAGCTTTTTTCAGGGTAATGCAGGTAAATCTGGGCGGTACTTTCTTTTTGGCACAGGCTGCTGCCAACCAGATGAAACTGCAACCATCGGGAGGTTCACTGTTATTTACATCTTCCGTAACCGGCCACCAGGCGCATAAAAACCTGGCGGCTTATGGCATGAGCAAAGCTGCTTTGGAAATGCTGGCAAAAAATTTAGTGATTGAATTATCGCAATATAAAATAAACGTCAACACCATTGCGCCCGGTGCAACTTTAACCGAACGCACAATGGATGATCCTGAATACGCTGCCACCTGGAGCCGCATAACACCGATGGGCCGGGCAGCCACCGTTACAGATATAGCCAATACGGCCTTGTTCCTTATATCAGAAAAGGCAAGGCATATTACAGGGCAAAGTTTAATTGCAGATGGTGGCTGGACCTGCATTAGCCCATCACCTTTTAAAGAATAATTTTCGTACAAAAAAATTAAGTTGATAGAAACACGCCTATCTTGCCTTTAAATTGAGTGCAGGAAAAATGATCGAATTACTAAAAAAAATTATCCCCCAAAACCGCATTAAAGCCAGGTATATTGATCTTGTATCTTTTGCAGCAGATGCAGGTTTTTATCACCTGTTACCAAAAGCCGTTGTGCAGCCGGTTACTGAAGAAGAGATCATTTTGTTATTTCAATTTTCGCAGCAATATGCCATTCCGCTTGTCTTTCGCACCGGTGGTACCAGCCTTTCCGGTCAATCTGTTACGGATGGTATTTTGGTTGATCTGAGCCAGCATTGGAATAAAATTAAAGTAGAAGACAATGGTGATTCAGTGCGTGTGCAGCCGGGTATTACCGGTGCCATGGTGAATGCCTGGTTAAAAAAATACAATAAAAAAATTGGCCCCGATCCATCCAGCATCAGTGCGGCAATGATGGGTGGAATACTTTCCAACAACGCCAGTGGTATGTGTTGCGGCGTAAAATTAAATTCTTATCACACCACAAAATTTATCCGGTTTATTTTACCCGATGGTAAAATTTTCAGCACCGAAAATCAATCGGATTATGATCGTTTTAAAAATGAATGCGCCTCATTATTCAACAGCCTGCTGGATATAAAAAATGAAGTGCATCAAAACGAACCATTATTTAAAAAGATCCGGATAAAATACCTTACAAAAAATACGGTGGGCTATTCTCTAAATGCATTTATTGATCATCAACATCCGCTGGATATTCTGGCGCACCTATTGATTGGGGCAGAGGGAACACTCGCTTTTATTGCAGAAGCCGTTTTACAAACCGTGCCGGACTATCCATTTAAATCAACAGCGCTATTGTATTTCCCTACTATTGATGCGGCCTGCCAGGCCATTATTCCGCTTACCAATGCAGGTGCAGTCATGGTGGAATTAATGGACAGGGCTTCGCTGCGTGCGGTGCAAAATTTATCTGGTATGCCAGCCCTTGTAAAAACATTACCTGAAACCGCGGCTGCCTTATTGATCGAATTTCAGGAAAATAGCTGGACGGTTTTGGAAGAAAGAGTCAGTACATTCCTGTTATCAACAGCAACACTTTCTTTATACAATGCACCGGTATTTACGAGTGATACGGCAGAGCGGGATTTTTTATGGAAAGTCCGAAAAGGGCTTTTTCCTGCAGTGGGCGCAGTACGGGCCAGCGGTACTACTGTGATATTGGAAGACATCGCTTTTCCTGTTGAAAAATTAGGTGACGCTATTTCGGATTTACAGAAATTGTTTAAACTATACGAGTATAACAATGCCATCATTTTCGGCCATGCCAAAGATGGCAATATCCATTTTGTTATTACTCAATCTTTCGATACACCACAGGATATTACGAGGTATGATTTGTTTATGCGGGAAGTAATCAAACTGGTGGTAAAAAAGTATGATGGTTCTTTAAAAGCAGAACATGGTACCGGCAGAAACATGGCGCCCTTTGTAGAAACAGAATGGGGTAGCGAAGCCTATGCAATTATGAAAAAGATCAAGCAGGCGATTGATCCGCAATTATTATTAAACCCCGGGGTGATCATTAATGAAGATAAAAATATACACATTAAAAATCTGAAAGAACTACCGCCGGTGGAAGAAGAAGTGGACAAATGTATTGAGTGTGGTTATTGCGAACACAAATGTCCGAGCCGTGATATAACTACTACGCCCAGGCGCAGAATTGTAATCAGAAGGGCATTAAAAAAACTACAGTTGGCAGGCGATACCGCAAAGTATGAATTGCTGTTAAATCAATCAAAATATGATGTGCTGGATACCTGTTCGGTAGATGGTTTGTGCGCTACTGCATGCCCGGTAGATATCAATACCGGTGACCTGGTAAAACGTTTGAGAAGAGAAAATCATAGCGCAAAAGCAAACAGTTTTGCTTTGATTATTGCAAATCATTTTAAATTAACAGAGCAGTTAGCAAGGACGGCATTAAAAATTGGTGTTGGTATAAATAAGCTGTTTGGTAAAAATGCCATGACAAAAATAACAGGAGGCTTAAAGAAAATAATTGCTGCAATGCCATTGTGGTCATCGCAAATTACTACACCTCCTGATCTTGCTGTTTTAAAAATCAGCAAACATTTCACTGATGCAAAAAATACAATTGTATATTTCCCCGCCTGCATTTCAAGGATGCTTGGTACCTATGAAGGAAAGGAAAAAAACATAGTGCAAACCTTTATGAGTGTTTGCAATAAATCGGGTATTGAGGTAAAGGTATTGGATAATGTTAGCGGCAGTTGCTGCAGCCAGATTTTTTCGTCGAAAGGATTTAAAGATGCTGCAAATTTTACAGCCAATGCAATTGTAGAAAACTTATGGAAAAGCAGTAATGGCGGCCATTTCACTATTGTAATTGATGTAAGTTCCTGTGCCTATACTTTGCACCATATACGCCCCATACTTACAGAAGAAAACAAACAGAAATTTGACAAGCTAACTATCCTTGACAGTGTTGATTTTTTGTATGATAAAGTGATGTCGGCGGTGATTGTAAAACATAAAAAAAACAGGATTGTACTGCACCCTGTTTGTTCGCTGGAAAAAATGAATACGACCGGAAAATTTATACAGCTTGCCAGGCATTTTGCTAATGATGTGATAGTGCCTAAAAATACGGGGTGTTGTGGCATGGCAGGCGACCGTGGATTTTTATTTCCGGAATTAACTGCTGCCGCTACAAGGCCCGAAGCAAATGAAATCATGAATCAGCAATGCGATGCTTATTATTCTTCTACCAAAACCTGCGAAATGGCGATGTCGGATGCTATAAAAAAAAATTATGAATCTGTTTTATACCTGGTGGATGAAGCTATTTAGGCCGGCAAAAAACTTTCTATTTTTATTATCCAAACATATTGTTAAACACAAATGTATCATCCTTTGCTGGCATTATTTTTTCTGATTAAAAAGTTCAAAAAAATCTTTTTGTTATGAAAAAAATAAGTAGTTATTCAGGTGGCATCTTATTGCTGCTGATTATTTTTTCAGCCTGTAAAAAATATGATAACAAGGTTACCCGTATTCCATCTGCAGGCCTCATGGCCTTTAATCTTGCTACCGATAAAGATGCTGTTGGCATCAGTCTTTCGGGAAACAATTTAACCAATACTCCCTTGAGTTATACAAGCTTCACCGGAGGTTATTTACCGGTATATATTGGTTCAAGGGAAGTAAAATCAATTGACGCAAAGACCGGTACAACGCTTGCTTTAAGCACCCAGGTTTTTGCAGACAGTATGTATTATTCTCTTTTTACCGTGGGTAAAAATGGCAGTTACCGCAATGTAATTGTAAATGATTCTTTAACTAAAATGACCGTTTCTACTGGCCACGCTTTTGTAAGGTATATCAATGCAATACCGGATTCTACCGTTTCGCCCATGGTCACCATTTCATACAATGGAAGCAATATAGTTAATACCATTGCGGGTTTTGGAACAGTATCTGGTTTTACAAAAGTGAATGCAGGTACTATTAATGTGGGGGTAAACAGTGGTGACAGCATTAACGCAACCCGTTCCATTCCGGTAGAAGAATCGAAGGCATATACCATATTGTTAACCGGCATGCCCCGCGCAACAGATACAACAAAATCAGTAAAGATAAAGTACATCACAAACGGTACCATAACTCCATAAACAACAGTTACATTTTATCCACGGCTTCGGTTTTAACCGGAGCCTTTTTAATTACGCAATAATTTTGAAGATGTATTTAGAGGTTTCAATTTTTATGAAATTAGGGGAAGGTTGACCAGTTATTTTATTAGAGCAGTTTTTTTCCAGTGTACCATCCTTTAAACATAAATATTTCCTGTTGTATTGGGCACCACTTTAATTTTTAATTGTACCACAAACCTGCTGCCTTTGCCGGGTTCAGAAAAAACTTTAATAGTACCGCCATGCTGTTGTACAATTTGCCTCGATAAACTGAGGCCGATGCCCGAGCCATTTTCTTTGGTAGTAAAAAAGGGAATAAAAATATCTTCCAGCGCTTCGGGTTCAATGCCTGGCCCGTTATCGGTTATCTCTATAAACAGCCAATGGTTTTGCGGATAACTTGTTATGTGTATGGTTCCGTTTACCGTATGTTCCAACGCTTCTTTTGCATTCTTTACTAAGTTAATCAACACCATTGAAAGCTGCTCTGCATCAGCCTGTACAAGCTCATCATCCGCTTTGTTTTTCACCGTAAAAGAAATATTTGCAGCCACCATTTCAGGCTGTAATAAATTCATTATCTGTAGTACCAGCGGGGCCATGTTTACTTCGGCAAAAGAAGGAGCCGGAATGCTGGTAAAGCTGCGATATCCATCTACAAAATTAATCATCCCAATGCCCCTGGTTTCGAGTGTTTGCAGGGCTTCCTGTAAATCTTCTTTAGCGCCATTATCATTTGACGTGGCCGGTAATTCTTTATCTACAATATGTTTCATAGTGCCAATCAATGATAAAATCGGCGTGAGGGAATTCATGATTTCATGGCGCAGTACACGGGTTAAGTTTTGCCAGGCTTCCACTTCTTTTTGCTGCATTTCCGGCTGTATGTTCTGTAAAGAAACAAGGTTTTTAATTTGTCCGCCCAAACGGATAGCAACAATATTTACAGATAACTGTATGCCATTGGCACCCTTGTATAGAAAATGTTTTTCTTCGGTAACCATTAATTTATCTGCTAATTCAGGATGATTTGCTTTTAACTCTGCAATATTCTTGAGTCGGTAAAATCCGAGCAACTTACAGGCCGCACTGTTGCTGAGTTCTATGCGGCCATACTGATCGTACAGCAATAAACCCGTCTGCACATTTTGTATGATGGTATTTACAAGATGCAGGCTGGCCTCGTTCTCTGCCCTTATTTTACGAAAGGCTTCCAGCACTTTATTAAACTGTTTGTTCAGCCCCTGGAAACTTTTTCCAAAAGTATTATCAGAAGAAAATTTTATGCTGAAATCATCGTACTGGATAGAATCAAAAAAGCGGGTCAGTTTACGGTTGGTAACATTGCTATAATAAAACAGGTCTGCACCACGATACACGATTACACCAAATAATAATACAGCAGTTAGCCAATAAATGGCATCGGTATTTGAAAGGTATAATTGCACCAGGCAATACGCCAAAGCTGCCGATAAAATAATGATCAGCACGATGCGCCAAAGCAGTCCCAGAAAAAAGCGTTTAAAAATCACAGAGGATGTTTGTTTGTAGATTAAAGATATAAAGTAAATGCCAACTGCAAAGACCCGAAGGAAGGCCAATGTTATTAGTTAAGGTTTACAAATTAATTGCACGGATGAATTGCACGGCCCTGAAGGGCCGTGACAAAAGAATTTATTATCCTTTCCGGGCTTTAGCCCAAAGAGCAGTTGGGCTAAAGCCCGGCTTTTTTATTGTTAAATTATTACCCTGTCTTAAAGGAAAGGGCAATGAAATCCTTAACTTAATGACATTACCCCAAGGCACTAAATTTCACCAAGCTTAGTGAAACTTTGTGTCCTGGTGTCTTTGTGGTTATGAATTTTTATACACGGGTTATTTATTACTCCTATCTTCAAAATCTATAACTTAGTTGCTTAATTAAAACCTGCTTCGCATGAAAAATATCGCTTGTCTTTTTGTATTTCAATTATTGCTGTTTGTTGCTGTGAACGGTCAGCAAAAAACTACTTCTTCAACTGGTAAAGTCAATCATCCTGCGTGGATCATGCGGGGAAATATTTATGAAGTCAATGTGCGGCAATACACGCCCGAAGGAACTTTTAAAGCCTTTGCAAAACACCTGGATCGGTTGAAGAAAATGGGTGTACAAACCCTATGGTTTATGCCGTTAAATCCTATCAGTAAAGTGGATCGCAAAGGAACGCTTGGCAGTTATTATGCCGTGTCTGATTATACTTCCATCAACCCAGAATTTGGAACCATTTACGATTGGAAACAATTAGTTAAAACCATTCATGCAAAAGGTATGAAAGTGATCATTGATTGGGTGCCCAATCATACAGGTGGCGATCACCACTGGTTAAAAGAACAACCTGATTTTTTTGTGAAAGATGCCAAAGGTAATGCAGCAGTGGCAGTAGACTGGGCCGATACCAGGCAACTGGATTATAAAAATCCGGTGATGCAGGACAGCATGATTGCCTGTATGAAATACTGGCTCACTAAAACCAGTATTGACGGTTTCAGGTGTGATGTTGCATGGAACGTGCCCGGCGCTTTCTGGAGTAAATGCATTGGGCAGTTAAAGAAAATCAATCCCAATATTTTTATGCTGGCAGAAGGCGACAGGCCTTATTTAAGCAGGAACGGATTTGATGCAGTATATCCCTGGGATATGTTTCACATGATGATAAAAGTAGCCGCAGGCGAAAGACCGGCCTTTGCATTGGATAGTGTAAGAACCTTTGCTGACACTGCGTTTGCAGTAAAGGAGATACAGATGTATTTTACCAGCAATCATGATGAAAATAGTTGGAACAAAGCAGACTATGGCGTTTTTCCCGGAGCTTCTCATGCACCATTTGCGGTGTTTACACAAACGATGGTAAACAGCGTTCCTTTAATTTACAGCGGCCAGGAAGAACCCGTTTTAAAACCGTTGGAATTTTTTGAAAAAGACCCGATTAGTTTTGATAAGTTTCAACGGGCAGCTTTTTATAAAACCTTACTGAATCTCCGTAAAATAAATCCTGCGCTTGCGGCGGACGCTTCTTTCAAAAAAATAAATGCAGGCGATGATAAATCTTTGTATGCTTTTACAAGAGAAAAGAATGGCAATAAAGTATTGGTGATATTGAATCTTTCAGCTACCCAACAGGCAGTGACTGTAGCAGATAAAAAATTATGGGGAAAGCCTTACAATGTGTTTATGGGTACCACAGAAACATTAAATGGAAACCCATGGATGATTGAGCCGTGGGGTTATGTTGTGTATATGTATGCTCCAGGAGGTAAAAAATAATGGTTCTTTTTAGTCTTCAATCACTATAAAGATTGTTGTAAGTTATATTACTTTAGGTGCTGATAGCAAATTTATTGTTTCATGGATGGTGGGAAGAACGCAGATACAGCCAATGATTTTATGGAAGATATTGCTAAAAGAATTGCAACCAAAGTACAGTTAACAACCGATGGTGTTAATCTTTATTTAGAGGCTGTTACAAATAATTTCGGCAGTCAAATGGACTTTGCTCAATTAGTAAAAGTTTACGGAAATGCGGAGGGTGGCACAGCTACTGAAAGGAAATATAGCCCTAATGTATGTACAGGAACAAAGAAAAATATTATTTCCGGAAATCCTGATACTGGACTAATATCTACAAGCTATGTTGAAAGACAAAACTTAACAATGCGTATGAGTATGAGAAGATTTACAATGCTTACAAATGCTTTCTCAAAAAAGATTGAAAACCACTGCCATGCCATTGCATTGCATTTTGTATATTACAACTTCGTAAAGATTCATAAAACTTTAAGAGTACAACCAGCAATGGAAGCAGGATTAATTAAAAGGCTTATGAGCATTGAGGATATAGTTAAACTAATTGAGTACTAATAAATTTAGTGGAAAATGGAAATACTAAGAACTGTTTCAATTTTTATTCTTGCGGGTTTTTGTGAAATAGGTGGGGGTTATCTTGTTTGGCTTTGGATTAAAGAAGATAAACCTTTTTGGTATGGAATATTGGGCGCAGTAATACTTGCATTTTATGGAATAGTCGCTACATTACAAACAGCCAATTTTGCAAGAGTATATGCCACTTATGGCGGTTTTTTTATTGTTATGTCAATATTATGGGCAATGAAAGTTGATGGTTTTAGGCCTGATAAATATGATATTATTGGAATGCTCGTAGCATTAGCTGGGGTTTGTATTATTTATTTTACACCACGACATTAAATAAATTCAAACTGAGACACTACCGAAATTTCGAATGATTATTCATTGGGGATTGTATGCAGTGCAATATACAATCTGGGTTTGCGCAATCCGTTTCGCTGGAGCTTTGACCGCCTTACAAATGACATGTGGATAGGAGATGTTGGCCAGGATTCTTTTGAAGAAATTGATTTTCGTGCAGCGGCTGTTACTGCCAATGTAAATTACGGATGGCATTGTTATGAAGGCAATGCTCCCTTCAACACAACGGGCTGTGGGCCGGTAACTGATTATGTTTTTCCGGTGTATAATTACCCTACACAAAACCCTTTAGCTGCTGTTACGGGCGGCATTGTTTACAGGGGTGCAGCTTACGCGGGCCTGCAGGGCTATAATGTAAGTGCCGATTTTTTTCCGGTACATTTTATCTTACTATTGCTAATGGTACCGGGGGATGGATTACTACCACCCAGGTGCTTTCACCAACCGGCATGGCTGATTTTGGCGAAACAGAAGCAGGGGAGGCGTATGTAGTTTCGCTAACCAGTAATAGTGTGTATCGCCTTAATGCATTGCTGCCTTTGCCGGTAACACTCACAGCCTTCAACGGCGTTGCAAATAAAGCGGGCGTAAGCCTCCATTGGAAAACTGCGGCTGAGCTAAACATCCGGCAGTACGATATTGAATACAGTTTAAATGGCAGTACTTTTTCGTATGCCGGTACTGTGCAACCTTATTTATCCTCCACATCCAATGGATACAATTTTTTACATCCTTTCAGGTATGAGGGCACTGTTTTTTTACCGATTAAAAATAATTGATATTGACGGCAGGTATAAATATTCCGGCATCATGCAATTGTTGCTGAACAACACTATTAAAAATTTAATAGCGCCCACCATTATCAGCAATGGTATCATGAATGTTTATTTGGATAACCCCGGCTACAGGGCTGTTGAAGTGGTGAGCAGTAACGGAATCATCGTTGCAAAACAGGATATCACAATGCAAACAGGCAATATAAAAATACCAGTTAACCAATTAGCAACCGGCGTTTATATGGTAAAATTTATCGGCAATACAACCACTTCTGTTGAAAAAATAATTGTTCAGTAAAGAGAAGAAGGTGTATTAAAAATTGAAGCGGCCGGGTTAAAGATCAGCCGTTTTATTATGCGCTATATTGTCAATAATTTTTACTGCATGCTCCCTTGAATTTTCTATAAACAAGCTGTGTGTATCCATACCTCCACATATAACACCCGCCAGATAAATTCCTTTTATATTGGTTTCGTGTGTATCAGTATCATAGAGGGGCTTCCTCACTTCATCAGCAGATAATTCAATCCCTGTATTTTCTAAAAATGTAAGATTTGGCTGATAGCCAGTCATGGCAATTACCCAATCGTTTTCAATGGTTACCAATCCATCACTTGTATTAATATCAACTTCATTTTGGCGTATAGCCGCTATCGTTGCATTAAAAAAAGCATTGATAGTTCCTTCCTTAATGCGATTGATAATGTCTGGCCTTACCCAGTATTTTACTCTTTCACCTATGTCCTTTTCTCTTATTACCATGGTAACTTCTGCACCTTTGCGATATGTTTCGAGGGCAGCGTCCACTGCGGAATTACTTGCACCAATTACCAGTACTTTTTGAAAGGCGTAGAAATGTGGATCTTTATAATAATGGGTTACCTTAGACAGTTCTTCACCCGGTACGTTTAACAGGTAAGGCAGATCATAAAACCCCGTGGCAATTATAATATTACCGGTAGTATAATTTTCTTTGGAAGTATGTACTGTAAACAATTCATCTTCTTTGCTGATGGTTTTTACTTCTTCAAAAAGATGTAATGATAATCCGTTTGCAATAGTAACCCTTCTGTAATATTCCAGCGATTCATTACGGGTGGGTTTGATGTTATTGCTAACGAAAGGTACACCACCTATTTCCAGTTTTTCTGACGTAGAAAAGAAAGTCATATTGACGGGGTAATTGTACAGTGAATTTACGAGCGCACCTTTTTCAATAATAAGGTATCGCAGACCTTTCCGCTTTGCTTCCAGTGCACAT
>JAYUBR010001051.1:0-1086 GCA_043740775.1 Ferruginibacter sp.
ACAGCCAATGGTTACGAACCGGTTTGGAAAGATTGGGATAAAATATTTTAAACATGGCTAATTTTAATATCGAAGAAATAACCCGGTACAGTCGTCAGTTTATGTTGGAGGAGATTGGCGTTGAAGGGCAAATAAAAATCAAACAGGCAAAAATTTTGGTAGTAGGTGCAGGCGGTTTGGGCTGTCCGGTATTGCAATATTTAGGAGCGGCAGGTGTTGGGACAATTGGTATTATTGACTTTGATAAAGTAGAGATACATAACCTTCACCGGCAGGTTTTATTTACTGCTGATGATATTGGTAAACCTAAAGCACCCACAGCAGCACAAAAAATAAATGCAGCTAATCCAAATGTATGCTGCATTGTTTTTAATGAACTTTTACAGGAATCCAATGCCGAAAATATTATTTCGCAATTTGATATGGTGGTAGATGGCTCAGATAATTTTTTAACCCGTTATCTTGTAAATGATGTTTGTGTACAGTTGAACAAACCGTTGGTATACGGCAGTATCTTAAAATTTGAAGGACAATTAGCAGTATTCAATTATAAGGGCGGCAAAAACCTGAGAGATATTTATCCAGAGCATCCTAACCCCCAGGATGTACCCAGTTGCAGCGAAAATGGTGTTATGGGTTTCGTTCCTGGTATTATTGGCGTTTATATGGCAGGTGCTGTTATTCAAATTATATTGGATAGCTACATTAACGGCAATTTATCACTTTTTAATTTCAATGAGTTTAGTATTGTAAACCTGAAACTATAGATTGACTTTATCTTTCAGAGCAAAAATTTTTGGAATACAAAGTAAAAGAAGTCATTGATAGCCAATTGCAACCTTTAAAAAAGTTAGCGGTAATTGCACCAAAATAAGTGCGGCTTATTTTGGTGCAAACTGCTTTGATAAAGGCTGTTTTAAAAGAATAAACTGCCTTATTTTAGTCTGGTTACCATTTGTTGATTGCTGTTAGCATTTTTTCAAAGTCTAATATGTTTGTTGTCCCTGGAAAGTTGTAGCAGAACATGATGAATTTCATTTCGCCATTTATTTTTTGCAATCCTTATTAGCAAAGTGTAGGTTTAGC
>JAYUBR010001052.1:0-3902 GCA_043740775.1 Ferruginibacter sp.
TAATGTTTTTTATAGTTGCTGTTAGACTGTATAGCAAGGCCAATGCGGTCAATTTCATCTGCTAAATTTTGAATGATCACAGATACTTCATTCAATATCCCCGAATTACCAAACCGTTCCCTCAGCAGCGCATAATCGTACCAGGTAGCCATGATATTTTCGAAAAGATCAATCACGTCTGCAAGGGTTACCATCAGTAGTTTTCCCGTATCTGTAGGGTCTTTCATCAGTTCCCTGTTTTTATACAGCAACTCCCTTAATTCATCCTGCTTTTCATTTATCACCACCTGCTGTGCTACCAGTTTACGGTATTCACCGGCAATGTTGCTGTTATGCTCATACAAAGCAGATTTTATTTTTAAATATCGTGCAGTTTCATGCAGGCAGTTACCCAGCAAACGTTGTGCTGGCCGGTAAGGGTACAATTTAAAAAATAACAGTGCAATCAGCATGTACCAAAAACCTCCGGCAAGCACCAGTACACTATCATATAAAACGTTGATGGGCGTGGTGATCCTGTCCATGCGTAAAACCATAATTAACAGTACTGCCGTACCCAAAGAAGCAGCACGGTTACCAAAAACAGAAAACATGGTAAAGAAAAAAGAAGATAATAATACCAGCAGCCCCATTAAAAAAATATGGGTGTTTACCAGGCCGGTAACTAAGGTCATTAAAAAAATAAAAAGAATGCAGTACAACATGCCGTTGCGCTTATGTTCTACCAGCCCCGGCCCATCAGCCATGCTCACGCAAAGCGCACCGGTGCTTACTATCAGGCCAAGATCAAGCCTATGAAACTGAGAAAAAACAACCGATGGTAAAATAATTTCCAGGGTAATACGGATGCCATCAGAAAGATACTGGCTAAATAAAAAATATTGTATGTGCTGCTTGTTTTCCTTCATGCATTTGTAAGCTACAATTTATATCAGTAAGATGTCGTGTTGATAAGAATGAAGTGTATCCCGTTACTGTTTATCTTTTTTAATTGTAGCGGTTTTGCTAATGCAAGTTCATTGTAAGCTGTTGAAGCAATATCTTTCAACATGTTTTGTTTAATTTTTTTTAGTTCAACCAATGTCCATCCCTGTAGTCCCCATTTATTTTTTAACGCGTAAATAACCTACTTGTCAAAAGAACAAAAAACCGATTGATCTATCGGAGATAATTTAAAACAGGCCAGTTGTTTTGCTTCATCCAATGTTGGCCATATTTTTTTCTTAACCCTGAAAGATGTTTTTTCAAAATGCGGCGATTCTTCAGTTCCGGTAAATGAAAGCGCCAGTTTTTTAAAATGTTCATTGTTGCCATACCATTTATTTCAGGTGTTTATTGATTTATTAGCAGCAAAATTATTGCTGGTTTTTGATTGCTATAATTTTATCTTTTAATAGCATGGAGTCATTGTATTGTTTTAAAACAAAAATGCGGGTGCCTTGTTCCCTGGCATAGATATTTTCTATTTTTCCTGCAGGCAAAACAATTTTAAATAGCTGCCTTTCTTTAGTCAATGCGGTATCGGGGTTAGCGATGTCTTTTACAAGAACAATATTTTTCAGCAGTTTTTTATCCTCCAAAAACCATTTATAATAATCGCCGCTGAGCATAACAGCGGCAATATTCTTATGTGCTGAATAATAATTGATAGCACCGGCTTCTCCATAATTTTCGCATAGCACCAAGGTATGACTGCTGTCTGCAATCTGCTCAAAGGCTTTATCAGCTTTAGCTGCAAGTTCTTTCCAGCCAAGCATGTCGGCAAAATCCTGTGGCAGTGAATGGTCTTTACCATCTTCCCACCGCATCAGGTTTAGATCTTTATACCGCTTAGCATTTTTTTGTACAACAGCAGGTGGCTGTATGGGAAAAGCAATTTTTAATAATGGGATAAACAACAACACCGGTATGGCAATAGCAACAGGCCGCAGGTAAAAGCGCCAGCCGGATTGTAATATTTTTTGCAGGTATGTGGCACCAAAAGCTATCAGTATTGGGTAAAGGCCAATGGCATAATAGCCTTTTGCTTTAAGGTAAACAAATATTAGTAATGTAAACATAAATGACCAGAAAAACAGCCGGTATTTATAAAAAGGCGGATAAGTAAAAAACGAAATAAAAGCTGCCAGCAAAATAAACATGCACCCAATAAAAAAGAGCACTTGTTCCTTTAAAAAATCCAAGCGGTTTACATGTACCAGTTGAGTAGCAGTTAGCACTTTCATGTGGTGAAAAACAGGAAGCCCGTTTTTTATCTGCCATAAAATATTTGGTGAAATAATCAATAAGCCGATGAGGATTGCAAAATAAAATTGCCGGGTGAAAAATATTTTTCGGTGTTCGGTTAACAAAATAGCCGGTAAGATACCTAACAGCAAAAACACGATATTGTATTTATTTAAACAGCCAAAAGAAAATACCAGTGCGGCTTTCATCAACCATTGATTGTTTTCTGTATTTACGTATTGCACGATGGTATAGTAAAACAAGGTCCAGCAAAGTATATCCAGGGAGTTTGGCTGGTAAAGAATATTTATGCGTGCAATGGCTGAAAAAATAACAGCTGCTGCACCAAGCACCAACGCAAATAAATTTCCTTTTAATACCTCAATGGTTTTCCATACTACTACCATAGTTAAAGCCCCCAAAAGTGCCGGAAAAAATTTTATCCAAAAAACACTATTGCCCAACTGCAGAATGAGCCACGAAATCCAGGAAGTAACGGGTGGTACAGAATCATATCCCCATGCCAGGTGTCTGGCCTGGTCAAGATGAAGGTACTCGTCCCGGTGTAAATCATACATAGGGTTGATGAGCCACAAATGCATGCTTAATTTTAGCACAATAAAAAATAAAAGAAGGACTGTTTTTTTGCTCACGGTTATTTTTTTAGCTGGTTAAAGTTAATAAGCAACCGGTAAATAATGTATAAAACCGTTTAGTATAATTGGCTTCATTTTATCTTATATAAAAATTTTCAAAAAAGGTACTCAAAATAGTTGCGTAACTGAATCATTACGTATAGGTTTGTAACCTAACAGTTACATAAATAGTATAGCATGCGACGTGATGTTTTCCAGGCGGTATCAGCCCTACAAGGCGAGAGATTATTTGCCTTCTTGTGAATAAAAAATTAAACCTGAATGCGGTGGCAGAAAATTTTTCTATCAGCAGGCCTGCCATCTCAAAGCATATAAAATTTTGACAGAATGCGGCCTGGTAATAATTGAGCAGCAGGGGAGAGAACGGTACTGCGAAGTAAGGCTGGAAAAGTTAGATGAAATATCAACATGGGTAGAACAATACAGGCAATTCTGAGTAGCCAGATTAGATAACCTTGAAAATTATTTAAATCAATTGCAAACAAAATCAAAAACACATAAAAATGGAAACAAACAAAAAAAATAACCCTGCGGCCGGTCGTGAATTATTTATTGCACGCCTGCTAAATGCACCAAGAGAACTTGTTTGGGAAGTATGGACAAACCCTGAGCATATCGCCAACTGGTGGGGGCCTGATGGCTTTTCAAATACGATTAATAAAATGGACCTGCAACCCGGGGGTGAATGGAACCTGGTAATGCATGGCCCTGATGGAACGGATTATAAAAACAAAAGTATTTACAAAGAAGTAACAGAACCGGAGCGAATTGTATACGAACATGTTTCGGCCACTAAATTTTTAGCCAGTATCAACTTTATTGAAAAAGGTAAAAAAACGCTGATTGAATGGGGTATGCTTTTTGAAAGCACCGAACAATTGGAGCAAGTAGTAAAATCATTTAAGGCCGATGAGGGCCTGAAACAAAATATAGAAAAACTGGAAAAATACCTGGAGAAATTTTAATGCGGAAAAGAAAATATTTTAAGCATTAAAAATAAAATAAAAACACATGGATACT
>JAYUBR010001053.1:0-3899 GCA_043740775.1 Ferruginibacter sp.
GTAATTTTTACCAGAGCAAACCAGAAGTAGGTATTTACGATGCCAGCTACGGGCTGTTGCTAAAAGGGGATGGTAAAGGAAATTTTAAAGCGGTTAAAGAAATGCAAAGCGGGATATTGGTAAAGGGCCAGGTAAGAAACATTACATCCATTAAAGCAGGCAAAAAAAACCTGCTCATTTTTGCTAAGAATAACGAGGCGCCAACAATTTTTGAAACGACCAATAAATAAAAATAAATTTGCTTAATAAAACTTGCACGTATGAAAAAAGTAATTGTTGGGTGCTTATTATTTACCTGTATCAATGCAAATGCACAACAGGGTCAAAAGAATATGAAGCCCTTGTTTAATGGCAAAAATTTCCAGGGCTGGTACAGCTTTCTCAGATCAAAAGGAAAGAACAACGATCCTGAAAAAGTATTCAATATTAAAAACGGGCTGCTGCACATTTCCGGAAAAGAGTTTGGTTATATCGCTACTGAAAAGGAATTTACCAATTTTCATTTGGTAGCCGAATTTAAATGGGGTACAAAAAAATATCCGCCAAGAGATGCAGACACTACCAAAAGAGACAACGGCATTTGTTATTATATGCCGGCTGATGCCAAAGATACTGTTTGGCCAAAATCAATTGAATGCCAGATCCAGGAAGGCGATGTAGGCGACATGTGGTTAATTGGCCATACAACCATAATGATCGCCGGCATGCGGAGTACACCTGATAGTTTTCACAGAGTGTTTAAAAAAATAAACGCAGAAAAGCCAACGGGTGAATGGAACCGGGTAGAAGTAATTGCTAATAAAGGAAAAATAACTTATATCGTCAATGGGATTGTAGTAAATGAAGGGGAAGATCCGAGTGTAACAAAAGGAAAAATTTTGGTGCAGTCTGAAGGGGCTGAAATTTATTACCGCAAAATTGAAATAGCTGAGCTGTGATAGTGTTGCTGGTTGGAGCGATGTTAAAAGCATCTTCAAATGATTTTAGTTGCGTTAACAATCTTAAATTGTAACCAAAACCATGGCTTGAAATCTTTTAAAAATAATTTTCAATAACTACTTAAATAAACGGAAGCTATGCCTGGAGACTCCACAAACATCAATAATAAATCGGTTACACAAAATACCTACGATGCCATTGTAATAGGCTCGGGTATTAGCGGCGGATGGGCTGCAAAAGAATTAACAGAGAAAGGATTAAAAGTATTAATGCTGGAACGGGGTCGTCCCCACGAGCATATAAAAGATTACGTTTCTGCCAGTAAAGATCCATGGGATTTTCCTCACCGTGGCAAGGCCCCATTGCAATATAAAAAAGACAATCCTGTAATTTCAAGAGATTGGGCTATGTACGGCACCGCTGCGCAGGAAGCCATTTTGGATAGCTGGGTAAATGAAAAAGATTGTCCGTATGTGCAGGAAAAGCCCTTCGCCTGGTGGCGCAGTTACCAGATGGGAGGCCGCTCACTTTTATGGGGCCGGCAAAGCTATCGCTTAAGCGATATAGATTTTGAAGCCAACGCCAAAGATGGTATTGCGGTTGACTGGCCGATCCGGTACAAGGATATGGCTCCCTGGTATGATTATGTTGAGAAGTTTGCTGGAATCAGTGGTTCAATGGAGGGCTTACCACATTTACCCGATGGACATTTTTTACCACCAATGGATTTGAATGTGGTAGAAAAAGATGTGGCTGCAAGAATAAAACAACAATACAAAGACCGCCATATGATCATTGGCCGGGTAGCAAATTTAACTGCACCTTTGCAGGCCAGAACGCAATGCCAGTACCGAAACCGTTGTTGGGAAGGTTGTCCGTTTGGCGGCTATTTTAGTACGCAGTCATCTACATTACCTGCGGCCACGGCAACCGGTAATTTAACGGTGAGGCCCTGGAGTATTGTTACCAAAATTTTATACGATAAAAATACAAAGAAGGCAACTGGCGTAGAAGTGCTGGATGCTGAAAACAACAAAACCTACGAGTTCAACGCAAAAATTCTTTTTCTGAATGCATCTACTTTAAACAGTGCATGGGTGTTGATGAATTCTGCTACAGATGTTTGGCAGGATGGGTTAGGAAGTGCAAGCGGTGAATTAGGTCATAACATCATGGACCATCACTACATGCTGGGCGCACAGGGAACAATAGAAGGGTTCGAAGATAAAACCACTTATGGCCGCAGAGCGAATGGTTTTTACATCACCCGCTTTGCGAACTTGTACGGAGATAAGCGAGATTTCTTACGCGGCTACGGTTACCAGGGAAGTGCCAGCAGAGAAGGCTGGAGCCGTGAAGTAGCAGAATTAAATATTGGTGGAGATTTTAAAGAAGCATTGACTGAACCAGGTGCATGGAGCATTGGTGCCACAGGCTTTGGTGAGATATTACCTTATCATGATAATAAGATTTCATTGAATAAAACGGTGAAAGATAAATGGGGCTTACCGGTGTTAACGATGGACGCAGGATTGAAAGAAAATGAATTGAAGATGCGCAAAGACATCATTAAAGAACTGGTGGCAATGTTTGAAGCAGCAGGTGTAAAAAATGTCACTACTTGGGATAAAGATTATAACATCGGCCAGGGCATTCATGAAATGGGTTCTGCACGCATGGGCAATGATCCAAAAACATCGGTATTGAATGGACACAACCAGGTGTGGGATGCATTGAATGTGTTTGTAACCGATGGTGCATGCATGACCTCCAGTGCTTGCCAAAACCCATCCTTAACTTATATGGCATTAACAGCAAGGGCAGCAGCATTTGCAGTAAGTGAATTGAAGAAAGGGAATATTTAAAGTAACTATTTACACCATCAATCATCTGACACCAGAATTTCTTTAGATAAAAAATCAATAAATCAATCATAAAAAAATGAAACAACACTTATTTTTT
The DNA here is from genome assembly GCA_043740775.1 of Ferruginibacter sp. Classification (GTDB taxonomy): domain Bacteria; phylum Bacteroidota; class Bacteroidia; order Chitinophagales; family Chitinophagaceae; genus Ferruginibacter. The sequence continues at coordinate 2,902 of JAYUBR010001053.1, forward strand.
ACCGCCATATTGGCCGGCAGCTTGTTAAGCACCCATGCACAGAATGCCAAACCCGAAGACACAGAATATTATACACCGGTACCCAAAGTAATTACACCCGGTAGTGTTTATGGTGTGCCGCCATCTGATGCCATTGTATTGTTTGATGGAAAAAATCTTGATCAATGGGTGCCAACCAAAGACAGTACTTCTAATAACAAATGGACAGTTGCTGATAATTGCATGACGGTAAATAAAGCCAATGGCGATTTGCAGACAAAGCGTTCATTCACAGATTTTCAATTGCACATCGAATATCGTATCCCAGCCAATATTACCGGTACTGGTCAGGCCCGGGGCAACAGCGGGATATTTTTAGCAGCACTTCCATGGGGAGCTGGTGGTTACGAATTGCAGGTATTGGACAATTACAACAACACTACTTATGTAAACGGACAGGTAGGAAGCATGTACAAGCAAACACCCCCATTGGTAAATGCCTGCCGCAAACCCGGCGAATGGCAGACCTATGATGTTATCTGGACTGCTCCCCGTTTTAACGAAGATGGCTCAGTAAAATCACCTGCCCGTGTAACAGTAATACACAATGGCGCACTGGTTCAAAATAATACCACTTTAACCGGCGATACACCTTATATCGGTAAACCGGAGTATAAAAAACATGGCGCTGAACCAATCAAATTACAGGCCCATGGAGATAAGAGTGAACCAATCAGTTACCGCAATATCTGGGTAAGGGAACTATAACCATCAATGAATTTTAAACACCTGCTATATTGGCTTTGCCTGACTATCATTTTTTGCGGATGTAAAAGTAAAAATGATCTGTTGTTTTCATCAATGCCTGCAACAGAAACGGGGATTGCTTTTGAAAATAAAATTACTGATACCGATACGCTGAATATTTTAGATTACCTGTATTATTATAACGGCGGTGGCGTTGCCATCGCCGATTTTAATAATGATGGGTTACCCGATATTTATTTTACCAGCAACCA
>JAYUBR010001054.1:0-1083 GCA_043740775.1 Ferruginibacter sp.
CATTGCCAAAGGGGCTATCAATGAAACTTACAAGATTTTATTAAAACGTATTGATAAGTTTGGCGTGGCACAACCCAATATTAATCTGGATGAAAATAAAGGTATTATACAGGTTGAACTGGCTGGTGTTACAGATAAAGAAAGAGTAAGAAAATATTTACAGGCAAGCGCCAACCTGCAGTTTTGGGCTGTTTACAACCTGGATGAAATTGGTAAGGGGTACGAAAATGCTGCATCTTCTTTAGCTGCTTTTTTAAGTGGTACAACCGATTCAAGTGGGATAGCTGATTCTGCAAAAAAAGCAAAATATGCAAGCGCTTTATTTGAAGTAATGACTCCGCTTGATATCCGGCAGGAAAAGGTTCCCTACAACAGGCAGTATAGTTTCATTACGCATGTTAAGGATACGGCTTTATTAAATTATTACCTGTCTTTGGATGTGGTAAGAAATAGTTTTCCAACAGATTCAAAAATTTTATTAGGCACAGAAGAAGTTGCAGACAAAGGTGTTAAATACATGTATGTGTATGTGGTTAAAACATTGCCTGGTGAAAAAGCACCAATGGATGGGGAAAGTGTAGAAGAAGCTTTTCAGGGATATGATGATAAAGGGGCGCCTTCCATTAAAATGAATATGACCAGTACCGGTGCAAAAAAATGGTTTGATCTTACAAAGAATAATGTGAACCGTCCTGTTGCCATTGCATTGGATGACATCGTTTATACAGCACCAAATGTAGTGGGAGCCATCGAAGGAGGCCAGACAGAAATTTCCGGCAAATTCACAACAGAAGAAGCACAGGATCTTTCCAATATTTTAAAATCAGGCAAAACAAATGCTCCGGCTAAAATTGTTGCAGAACAGGTTGTTGGTCCAACGTTGGGAGAAGCCTCTGTGAATGGCGGTATGATGGCGTTTGGCATTGCCTTTTTGGTGATTTTTAGTTTGATGTTTTTATACTATAATTCCGGTGGTTGGGTTGCAAATATTTCGCTGATATTAAACTTGTTGTTTACCATTGGTGTGTTGAGCGCCATGGGCTTTACTTTAACAGCAGCCGGTATTGCCGGCCTGGTGTTAAC
>JAYUBR010001055.1:0-1083 GCA_043740775.1 Ferruginibacter sp.
GCTTAAAAACATTAAAAGAAAACCAAATTAAACCGCAAAACTTTCTCCGCAACCACAACTTCTGCTTGCATTGGGGTTATTAAAATAAAACCCTTTGCCATTTAATCCGTCGCTAAATTCAAGTTCGGTATTTACCAGGTATAAAAAACTTTTAAGGTCGGTTACTATTTTAATTCCCTTGTCTTCAAACGACTGATCCATGGGCTTTTGCTCATTGTCAAAATCCATTTTATAACTCAATCCGCTGCATCCGCCACCTACAACTCCTACCCTTAAAAAATAAGAAGCATCATCTGCCAAACCTGCGTCCTTCATGAGGTTGATCACTTTATCTTTAGCCTTATCGCTTATATATATTGCATTATCTGTTGCTACCATAAATACTAATTTGAAAATTTGAAAATGACTCAATTTAAAAATTTATTCAAATACGAAATTAATTTTAAATTTTTAAAATTAAGTCATTGAGCAATTAATGCACCACGCTTTCTTCAAATTTAATTGCTTCTTTACCATTCTTTACACGGTAATCATTGATAGCTGCTTTAATAGCATCTTCTGCCAAAACAGAACAGTGAATTTTTACAGGCGGAAGATTTAATTCTTCCACAAAATCCATGTTATCTACCGTTAAAGCTTCGTCAATGCTTTTTCCCTTCAACCATTCTGTAGCCAAAGAAGAAGATGCAATTGCAGATCCGCAACCAAAAGTTTTAAACTTTGCATCTGTGATCATACCAGTAGCATCATCAACTTCAATTTGCAAACGCATTACGTCGCCACATTCTGGTGCTCCCACCAGTCCTGTGCCAACATTCTTGCTGCTTTTATCCAACGTACCAACATTCTTTGGATTTTGGTAGTGGTCGATTACTTTTTCTGAATATGCCATTTTATATTACCCCAAACCTCTAAAGAGGCTTTTGAACCCTGCTGGAGTAGGCAGGTTTTAATTTTATAAAAAATATTTTAATTGTTGAGTTTAAATTCCTTAAACAGAGCGGGCATTTTAATGTGCTGCCCATTCAATTGAATCTAAGTCAATCCCTTCTTTATACATTTCCCACAACGGGCTCATGTCTC
>JAYUBR010001056.1:0-3892 GCA_043740775.1 Ferruginibacter sp.
ATCACCTTACACCCCAGGACAGCATAGAGGTTAAGTGGTTAATTAAAAAAGGTAAATGCTGCGGCAATATACAAGAATATAGAGTTATTGATTCTGTTAAGTTTAATACCATGCTTATTAAGCCAATTGATGGAATATATTATTTTGTACAATAATTAACCCTGTGATTTAACAAAAGGATTGAAAATTTTTTCAGCTCCAATTGATGTTTTACTGCCATGACCACTGTAAACGACTACATTATCTGGCAATAAAAATAATTTTTGTGTAATACTGTTTATCAACGTTTGATGATCGCCCATTGGCAAATCCGTTCGGCCAATGCTCCCTTTAAACAATACATCGCCTCCAATTATAAAATCCTGCTTTTTGCAATAAAAACAAATACTGCCGGGCGAATGCCCCGGTGCCTCTATTATTTTCAGTTCATCCGCTCCCAATAAAATTTTATCCCCTTCTTTTAATAAAATAAATTCCCCGGCATAATTGTCAAAGGGCATGTTGTACATTAAACCGGCGGTTGATGCATATGACAATACTAACTTTTCCTTTTCATGTAATTGAAGTGTTAACTGATAGGTTTCGGCCACAAATTTATTCCCGAATACGTGATCCAGGTGGCAATGTGTATTCAGCAACATTACCGGCGTTAAGCCATTTAGTTGAATAAATTTTTCCAGACTTTTTTTTTCGGCATCAAAATAGCAGCCCGGATCAATGATGATACATTGTTTAAACTCATTGAATAAAATATACGTATTTTCCTGTATCGGGCTAAAAATAAAAGATTGAATATGCAACATTTAAGATCAATTTAGCTATTAAAGGGATATTTTTATGATTGGTTTGAATAGAGTAATTTTATTAACAAATATCAGATTAAGTATGGCAAAGTTCAGCAGAATATTTTTTATAGCATGGTGTATTATCTTTTTTGGTTCTTTTATTTCCGTTGCCCAGGTAAACGCAGTTGAGTTTGGAAAAAACAGGGTACAGTATAAAAAATTCAAATGGCAATATTATCAAACAAAAAATTTCAACACCTATTTTACCCAAAACGGACAGGAGCTTGCCAAGTTTGTTTTACAGGTGGCAGAAGAAGAATTGCCGGGCATTGAAACCTTTACTGAATATAGCTTACAGCGCAGGGCCAACATTGTGGTATACAACGAATTTGCAGACCTGCAGCAATCAAATATTGGCTTAAATGCCGACTGGCAATCTACCAGCGGCGGTACCAAGTTGGTAAACAATAAGATGGTGATTTACTTTAATGGCGACCATGCCAACCTGCGCAAACAAATTAAAGAAGGTATAGCCCGTATTTTAACAGACAATGTTTTATTTGGTGAAGATTTGGGCGAAGTGGCAGGCAACCAGGCCTTGCTTGATTTGCCCAAATGGCTCACGGATGGTTATATTGCATTTGCCGGCGAAAACTGGAGCACTGCCCTGGATGATCAGTTAAAGAGCGAAATGTTAAGTGGCAATTACAAAAATTTCTACCAGTTTGCTTTTGAAAAACCAGAGCTGGCGGGCCATGCATTTTGGTATTACATTGAAGAAAAGTATAAAAAAGAAAACGTTACTTATTTGCTCTACCTGGCAAGGGTGTATAAAAATTTAAACCGTGCCAGTCAGCAGGTTTGTAAAACTAATTTTAAGGGCGTGCTGAAAGATTTTATGGAGTTTGAAGAAGATAAATATGATAAGGATATTGCCAAAAGAAAAGCTTATCCCAAAGGAAGTTATATTGAAAGTTTTGAAGTGGGTAAAAACAAAGATTATTACCGCATTAATGTAAACCCTAACAAAAAGAATAATTCTTTTGCCGTAGTGGAATACAAAAAAGGAATCATTAAAGTAAAACTGAGTGAAGATTTTGATTATACCACACTGTTAAAATATGGCATCCGTAGTTATCAAAACGAAACCAATCCCTACTACCCTTTGCTGGCCTGGGATCCAAAAGGGTCAAGGCTTACCGTAGTATACAAACAGGAAGGCCGCATTAAGTTATTTGTATACGACCTGGTTACACGTATCAAAAATCCGAAGATTGATCTTACAGATGAGTTTCAGCAAGTACAGGATGTAAAATATATGCTTGATAGTAAAACCTTGCTGATAAGTGCAGTGAAGGATGGCCATACCGATATCTTTACTGTTAATCTTGAAAATGAAAAAGTGAAACAGATTACCAATGATGTATATGATGACCTGGATGCTACTTTTGTTTCTTTTCCCGGCAAAACAGGCATTCTGTTTAGCAGCAACCGCCCAGGTCCGGAGGCAAAAACTGCCGATACTGTTTTACCAAGCCATAACCGCTATAACATATTTTTTATTACAAATTTTGGAGGCAAGCCAGAGCTGAACCAGATAACACAATTATCCAATTTAAAGTATGGCAATGCACGCTATCCAACGCCCTACAATTCCAATCATTTTACTTTTATAAGCGACGAAAATGGTGTTGGTAACCGCTATGCAGGTTTCTTTACAACCAAAGCCGCAGGGCTGGATACACTGGTGTTGATTGGGGATGATATTTTACGCAATCCTTCTGTAAAAGAGGTTGACAGTACTTTAAATGTATACAAGAAAACCGATGTGGATTCCGTGGCAGTAGTGGCAGTTTCAAAAGATTCTGTATATACTTTTCCGCTAAGCAATTATGAAAGCAGTGTGGCAGAAAGCCGTATTGCCGGCGATAATAACCAGGTAAGTGAAGTTACCCGGCAAAGTGATGAAAAAACATTGTATAAATTAAAGATTGACGAAAATACATTGCGCAGGCGCAATATAACCGTACCGCCAACCAGCTATATGAAAAGGGTGGTGATGGCTGATAAAATTGCGGCGGCAGAAAACAATAAATATGATAAGCCGTTGGGAAATACAGATAGTACTAAAAATAAAAAAGATGTTTTTCAAAATGAATTTGACAATGAAAAAACAGATAGCAGTGCAATACAAAACATAAACGCTGGTAATGATGTTACTAAAAACAATGTACTGCAAAAGGCAAAATTGTATCCGTACAAACCTGCAAAATTTTATTCTGATTATGTAGGTGCCAGCCTAAACAACAACCTGCTCATTAACCGCTTTCAGCCTTTTGGCGGCTACAATCAGAAGGGGCCTATTAATCTATCGTCAAACACAGTAATCAACGGCCTGATAAAAATGGGTACCTCCGAGTTAATGGAAGATGTAAAAATTACCGGAGCCTTCAGAATTTCTTCTAATTTGAAAGATGCGGAATGGCTCATGACCTACCAGAATTACAAAAGAAGATTTGACTGGGGGGCAACCTATTACCGCAATACACAAAGTGTAACGGATCAAACCGGTTCTATACCCGGAAAAATATTTACTAATCTTTACCAGGGAAATGTAGCTTATCCTTTTGATAATTCTAAAAGACTTGCTCTGACAGTTGGTATTAGAAGAGACAAAACAGTTTTTCTGACAAATTTTTATGACTTTACAATACCATACCAATCTTTAAAAGAACCTGATCAGAAAAAAACCTTTGCCACCACTCACCTGGAATATGTATACGATAACTCATTAAACCCAACCCAAAATATCTGGAATGGCCTGCGCTACAAGGTTTATATGGATTGGAATACTGACATCAGTAAAGAAAAATCAAATGCCGGTAAGTTTAATTTTAACTGGGGAGCCGATGCCCGTTATTATTATCCTATATACCGCAACTTTATATGGGCCGGCAGGGCCGCAGCAGATTTTAGCTGGGGCAATCAAAAAACAATTTATTACCTGGGCGGTGTAGATAGCTGGATGATGTTTGGAAGCAATACCAAATCTGACGGCACAGATCGTTTTTTTAATACCCACAATCCGGCAGATCAGAATGTTGAAT
>JAYUBR010001057.1:0-1081 GCA_043740775.1 Ferruginibacter sp.
ATAAAACTTTATGGATACAATTTGCCAATACGCTTCGGTTAAGACTATTATTAAGAATGTCGGAGATGGCCACTAAACCTGCATTTTTTCAACCAAATTTAGACTTGGCAAAAAGTGAATCTGGCGGCTTTTTGACAACTGATGCATTGGTGCAACCTGGTTATGTTAATTCTACCGGTAAGGGAAATCCTTTCTGGCAGCGTTTTTATGATCTGAGTGGGGGTCAAATTTCAAGTTTCGGAGATTTTTGGGCACCACATGTTTTTGCGGTGGATTTTTACAAGAGCAACAATGATCCAAGAATTGGCAGAGAATACTCGCCTGTAAAGAATACTGCCAACACTTTTGTTGGTAGTACATTGGGTGCTCCCAATGGCAATCCCACCAACGGTAATTATTCTTTATTTGGGCCCGGTGTGTTGTCGGGACCTGCTGCCCCTGCGGTTATGATGCTTGCGGCTGAAAGTTACTTTTTGCAAGCGGAAGCTGTTGCAGTTGGGTATTTGTCCGGAGATGCTGCCACATTATATCACCAGGGAATTACAGAATCTTTCCGTTATCTGGGGGTGAGCGATTATGCAAACGCTGCAATGACCTATTACTCTCAAACTGGTAACACCGTTGTTGATTTTACCACTGCAGGTACTATTTTGCAAAAGCAATCAATAATACTTCGTCAAAAATGGGCGGCACTCAACAGTATCAGTAGTTTTGAAGCATATACTGATTACAGAAGATTTGATTATCTCCATACGGGTACTCCTCCTTATCAGGGACCGCTGGGAAACACTCCTTTGAGTGTTTCGCCATATATAGATATTGTTAAAATTCCTTTAAGATATAAGTATCCCACCAGTGAATTTTCAAAAAACCCCGACAATGTAGGTGCTGAAGGTTCAATTGATCACCAGGTTAATAAGATATGGTGGATGAAGTAATCATTTAAATAAATAAATTAAAATTATGTATATGAAAATAAAAATAAATAATTGGATTGGTTTAATTACAGGGGCGCTTGTTTTGTTATTCAGTTTAAACTCGTGTGTTAAAGATCGTAATTATTCTGCCACTGACTTTTCAC
>JAYUBR010001058.1:0-1080 GCA_043740775.1 Ferruginibacter sp.
AAATATTGCTTGCAGTGGAAGTGAAGGCAATTGAGTTTCCATCACCGGAAACAGATGGCTCATAACTTGCTGCGTTCGCCTCCTTGTCATCATTGCCCACACTTACTCTTTCAATTTTATTAGTAACAGAATGCCAGATGAAAATATCCTTCACTCCATTTTTATCATCTGCAATTAAGTTGGTGGCATTTGATTCAAACGCAACCGATTTTCCATCGCCTGAAATTGCCGGTGCGTAACAATCGCCGTTGCCTTCTTCGCCGGTTGGTGCTGCGCTGATTAGTTTTGTTGTACCTGTATTTCTATCACGCCAAAAAATCTGCCGATGCTTTCCACTGCTCCCGGAAAAAACCGCTGATGATACATAAGCAATGTACCGACCCTCTTCGCCCGGGTTGCCGCCAACAGCGGGGTTGCTGACATCGTAAAAAGTGCTGAAGCTTGCATCATTGGTACTACGGGTAATCAAATCATAAGTATAATCGGAAGCGATTTTTGTTTTAGCACTTTGGGGCATTGTGCCATTAGCTCCGGCATACATGTAGATCGTTTGCCCGGCTGTGATATTCTTTGGCGTGATGTTGAATTTCGCTCCGTCGGCAATGGGTGTTGGGAAACTAAAATTAGTTATGGTAAATGCTTTCCCGCTTTCTTTTTTTGGTGAAATGGTCAGATCGTTTTTACCATTGTTCTGCAACACGATGCCAACGCCGGATGGTGCGTAGAATATTCCGCTTAGTGTTGAAGTGGTTGTTGAAGCATTAGTATTTGAAACAGTGGTTGCAACAGTTTTTTTTACTGGTTTTGCAGGAGAAGACTTTTGGGCTTGCATATTTTGAATGATGGCAGTTATTGCAAGCAGTAACAATATTTTTTTCATTTTAACTGGTTGAAAGTGTTTTCTAAATAATTGTTTTGCTAAAGCCTCTTTATTTTAAACTGTTATTTACCCAGCATACTTTTCAGCGCTGCAAAATCAACGGCTTTCATAATGTCTGTTCTAAATTTTACCGCTATAGGATTTTGGGGGATAGCTCTTACATATACCCCAAAAAACTGTGGGGATGATTTGGGTAATTT
>JAYUBR010001059.1:0-1079 GCA_043740775.1 Ferruginibacter sp.
TTCATTCAATGCTTTTGCATAGTCATTCTTGCCATTTGCAAAACGATGCATCACCATTTTATCAGGATAAATGACAGGAGTGTTTTTTATTTGTATGGTAAATTTTGTTTGTAACGGAACAGAAGTATTGTGAATTTGATAAACAGGAAACCCTGTTTCAGGAATTATTTCTTTATAACTTAACCGAAAAGAATCATACAAACTTTGTTCTTTCAAATAAAAACAAATTTTATCATTTTCAAATACATTTACAAAGCCGGGATGAAACTCAGTTTGGTCGGCGTTATAAGTACTGTCAGTATTAATTTTTGATTGTACCGAAGCCCCTTTTTGTATGCTAAATTTTATAACAGAAGTATTACCTGTAGCATCTTTTACTTCAATTTTTATAACATGTACACTGCCATCTGTAAGATTGATAATACCATCACCGCTCACCTGTTTATAAACGCCTTCGGGGTAACCTGGCAACCTGCTCAGGTGTTGTACAAAGGGGCCGCCGCTACTGCGTAATTTGTAATCAATGTGGGCATTAACATAGCGTGTTTCATCATAGCTGATGCTGTCTATCTGGAACCCGATTACCGGATTTTCATCTTCAGATAAAACAGCCTGGTAAATGCCGTATTTATGCGGTGAGCCGATGACACGGTCAGATGCAGCAATGGCAAAACTAACTCTATCTGCATTACTGATGAGCAAAGCAGGTACCGTAGTATACACTTCATTTATTTTTTTCAAATTGTAAAATTTCGGGCCCTGTTCATACGTACTGATATGGCGGTCATACACAGCCAAACGGAAAATATCGGGAGCAATATTATCAGGCAACCCCAGTCCAAATAAAAACGGATTGAGTACTTTATCGGTTTTGGTATCCCTTATTTCAAAATGGGTATGTGGTCCCTGAGAGCCGCCGGTGTTACCACTGTGAGCAATCAACTGTCCTTTTTTTACAGTAAATAATGCTTCAGGAATATCAATAAATATTTTCCAGCTTTCCTGCTGGTATTGTTGTGTAGTGATGTATTTTTCTAATGCCGGGTAAAAATCATTTAAGTGTGCGTACAGGGTTGTAA
>JAYUBR010001060.1:0-12328 GCA_043740775.1 Ferruginibacter sp.
TTATTGACACCTGTTGCGGCGGTTACATTTTTGAATATACCTTTATAGTTTTTTAAAAATGTTACGGGCATCCATTCACCTGCCAGCACCAGGTCGGGCCAGCCATCGTTGTCAAAGTCGGTAAACAAGGCATCGCATACCAGGCCTATATTTTTTAATTCTTTCGCTACTTCCTTGGTTACATCTGTAAATTTAATATGGCCTTCTTTTGAGTCGTTTCTATAAATAAAACTGGATACTGGTTTGGGATAACTCCAGGGGTCTACCCTGCCTGCTATAAACAGGTCAAGGTCGCCATCCTTATCGTAGTCAATGGCTCTTACACAGAACTTACTGGTGAGGTTATTGGGCAGGGCCAGTGAATCTCTTGTGTAGTTTCCCTTGCCGTCGTTTATGTACAGTTTGTCCTGGTAGGCGGCTGAGCCGGAAGGATTTTGATAGCCGCCGCCGGCTATGTACAGGTCCTGATCGCCATCACCATCTGCATCAAAAAGCAGCAGCCCCATGTCGTCCGTGGGTTTGCCGGTTGTGTTTGGTAATAGGGGCTGTTGTGTAAACCGGTTACCGGTTTTTTGTAAAAAAAGCTGTGCGCTGTACCCTGCTGTTCCACCAGTAATCATATCATCCAGCCCGTTACCATCAACATCACCCGCCGCCAATGCCGGGCCGTATTCAGAGAGTTTATGGGGCAGCAGCTTTTGAATATTAAAATCTACAAAATCATTTTGCTGGTGTACATAATGGATGCCAGCGGAATCTGTAATTTCTTTAAACAAATTGTTGGTGGCAAATAAGGCTCTGTTTTCTGTTGGGGCATTTACTGCTGTGGTGATGTTTACCTGCAACAACTGGTCGGCACTGGTGTTTTGCAGCAACTGCGTTTTGCCATTCTGCCATTTGATGATGATTGAATCTATCATCTTCACATTGCCTAGTCCAAAGTGGCCAATATCCTGTACCGTTGATAAGTATCCCCTGTATGGTGTATTCTCCCATACTTGTTGTTTGCCATGGTCGTAGTGCAGTTCTACCCAGGCTCCAAGCCCCGCTTTATTAAGTGTGTCGCCGGTGAGTTTTACCTGCAGGTAATGGCTGCTGTCTTTGTTTTGTTCTCTCTCATTGTTTTTATAAATAGAGGCTTCATCATTAATATTATTGACCACAAAATCCAGGTCGCCGTCGTTGTCTAAATCGACATATGCTGCACCGTTGGAAAAAGTGGGCGTGGTGATGCCCCATTTTTCAGATGCATCTGTGAAAGTTAAATTGCCGTTGTTTTTAAAAGCATAATTGTGAATTTTTACCTCAGGAATTTGAGATAGCAATAATGATTTTGATGCAACAGAAAAAGCCTTATTCCGGAACATAATAAATTCATTGTCTGTCACATCCCTCGGAAACCCATTGGTAACCATCAGATCACGGTTACCGTCATTATCAAAATCAACTAATAGTGGTGTCCAGCTCCAGTCTGTTTCAGCCACCCCTGCATAAAAAGCTATTTCACTAAAAACCGGAACTCCAATAGAATCGTTTTGCTTCATCCGGGGGCCCTGGTTTAATTGCAGTGTATTTCGAACATACTGGTAGTTATAGCCAAAATGGTCGCTATTTTGATAGGTCTGGTAACTATTGGCCTTCATCATCAGTTTCTTGCGGTAATTGTCTTTTGGATTCATATCCAATGTTATCACATCCATTAAGCCATCATTATTAACATCGCCAATATCACTTCCCATTGCGTTGTATGAAGTATGTTTAAAATAATCAGATAAATGCTCAGTAAAAGTTCCGTCATGGTTGTTAATCCAAAGAAGGTCGTTGGGCAAGTAATCGTTGGTTACATAAATATCTTTCCACCCGTCTTTATTAATATCAGTTACTACCACGTTATGGCCATATCCATCTGCTGATACGCCTGCCTGTTTTGACACATCTGTGAATACGCCATGTTTCAGCGAATTGTTCCAGTCATTTCGGTATAAACGTCCGCCATTCTGGAATGCACTATCTTTAAAAACAGGGTGAAAAATGTTGGGGATATGGGGATCTTTTATTTCATTTACAACAAGGTACATGTCCAGATCGCCATCGTTATCATAATCAAAAAATGAGGCCATGGTTGAATAAGACGTATCCGCCAAGCCATACTCAGCAGCCATTTCCTTAAAATGAGGAACCCCATTTTTATCAGCGCCCTGGTTAATATAGAGTAAGTTTTTTCTTGCATTGCTATCCTTACCAAGGGTTGCGCTAATGTACATATCCAACCATCCGTCATTATTAATATCAATTACTGATACGCCCCTGCACCACTTTCCATTTCCCGTAACTTTGGCTTCTTCTGTAATATCCTGAAACTTAAAATCGCCCTTATTTAAATATAATTTGTTGGATACTTTGTTACCGGTAAAGTAAACATCTTCCAGTCCATCTTTATTAAAATCGCCAATACCAACGCCACCTCCATTATAGATATTAGAGATATCCAAAACATTCAGGGAGTCTGTTTCAATAATCTGGTTGTTAAAATGAATTCCCGAATGTTCAGAATCAACCATTTCAAATAATGTTTCCTTTTTTTTGCAGGATGAAAATAACAGGATATACAGAAGCAAAAAAGAGCAGGCTGGACGCATGACTACTGAATTAATAAATTTAAAAAAGTCAATTTAAGAAAAATAGAGGAGAAATAATATTTGCAAAAAAATAGATCAAATAAAAAGAGGCAGGTTATTACACCCGCCTCTTTTATAAATTTAAAAATTATTAAAAAATATTAATATCCAGGGTTCTGTGTTAGCACAGATTTACCGCCAACCTGGCTTAGATCTATCTGATTTTGTGGAATAGGTAAATATTCACTTCTTCCGGTTTTGTAAGACGCTCCAGTCAGCGTTTTATACTTGCTGGCTAACTCATGTGCAGCATAAGCATTCAACTCTGTTGCACCAATACCCCAGCGGGTAAGATCATAGAAACGATGACCTTCCATTGCCAATTCAAGTTTACGCTCAAAACGAATAGCAGTTCTGGCTAATTCCTGGCTGGCAAAAGTTGGGTATAATCCAATTTTATAATTAGCCGGAGATCCCTGAACAAAACCAGCCGGATGTGAAGCACGTTCACGAACCTGGTTTACATATTCAGTAGCCTTATCCAATGACCCTACTTCAGCTTCAGCTTCAGCAGCCATAAGCAACACATCTGCATAACGAATTAAACCATAATTGTTGGCAGTAAATCCATTAGACCATGCAGAAGCATCGGTATAAGTACCTACCTGAGATTTATAAAACATATGCTTCATACCTTCATAAGGACCGGCACTTTGCTGGTCACGTATCCAGTTTTGACCAGGCATTACACCCCAGTCAAGAAAAGGTATACCACGACGGCCAATTGTCCAGTCAATACGGGGATCAAGAGGCGTGGTAGCATCCGGTGTAAAAGCTTCATTGGTAGCAATACCCTGGTCATTTTTTAAATCAGTGTTGTTGTAACTACCATCTAACAATGGTAATCCTTTGGCATCCACTTTAAAAGAATTGGCAAGACTATAAGATGGTTGAAAGAAGCCGCAACAAGAGGTTTGGGCACCGCCGCCATAAGGGAAATTTAAAGCATCGCCCTGATTGGCATTTGCTCCGCCTGTACCGTCATTAACACTCATCTGCACTGCGAATACACTTTCAGCACTATTCTTTTTAGCAGGATTAAAATTATCTGCAAAATTGTCATTTAACTTGTACTTATCTCCTTTGGCTGTTTTACCGTCGGCAATAATAGTTGTAAACAACGCTTTTGCCTCATTAAACTTTTTCTCAAACATATATACCTTGGCAAGGTAACAAGCTGCAGCCCATTTGTTACAACGGTTAGTTTGATCTTGCTTTTCTGGCAAGTTTGCATATGCAAAAGCAAGGTCAGCCTCAATAAGTGGCAATACGTCAATATTTGGAGTAAGGAAATTACCACCAGAATATGTCTGATCCTCACTTACCCAAGGAATTTTACCAAAGGCCTCCTTCAATTCAAAATGATAATGGGCACGTAGAAACCTCGCCTCAGCAGCAGTCTCAAGTGTATCAGCAGGGGTCATATCCGTAGCTTTACGCATCAAACGTATAGCATCATTAGACCGCTGTACCCCATCATACCGTTGCTGCCATAACTGGTCAATATAACCATTGGATGGAAGACAATTCCATTGTTCAATGGGTGTAATCAGGTTTTGATCACCCGGATCAGAACCTTTGTGTGCATCACCACCTGCAACACTTGAATATACCCAGTTACTGGAGGATGTGGCCCATGGACCATTTCCAGTACCTGCCTGGCTGCCCTCCCCATCTAACAGGGAATAAGCACCTACCAATACCCCTGCAACACCAATTTTATTGGCAAGTAAGGCAGGGCTTAAAGAACCTGTTGCCGGAACATCGAGGTAATTTTTTTTACATGCAACGAATAATACCAGCGAAGAAAGTGCTACTGGCAAAAAGTATTTTAAATTATATTTTTTCATAAATCAATTTTTTTATTATTAAATTAAAATGTAAGGCTAACACCAACATTAAAAGTTTTTGAAGGAGGATAGTTTCCATAATCAACACCAAAGGTTGATGCCGAACCACCCACTTCGGGGTCAAGTCCCGTGTACTTGGTAATGGTAAATAAATTAGCCGCCTGAAAATAAATTCTTGCCTTGTCTATACCTGCATGTTTTAATATTTCAGGGGCAAAATTATAGCCGATCAGCATTTGTTTACATCTGAAGTAAGATCCTTTCTCATTGTAAAAATCATTCAAAACACCGTTGGTACTGAATTTAGAGTCATTTTCAACAATTGGATAAGCAGCACCTGGATTAACAGCAGTCCATTGATCTCTTGGCAACTTTCTATCCTTTGGTATCCATGAATTGGTTACCAATGCAGCACTTTTTGCATTCTGGAACTGAGGCCAGAAATCCTGGAAGTAACGGGTGTAGTTTAAGATATCATTACCGAAAGAGCCATACAATGTTGTGGAGAAATCAAAGCGTTTATAAGAAACACTTAAATTGATACCCAATGTAAAATCTGGGTTAGGGTTACCATAAAAAACCCTGTCTTTATCATCAATTTTACCATCGCCATTGGCATCCTGGTATTTAAAGCGGCCTGGGGCAGCATCCGTTTCTGTAGGAGACTTTGCTACATCAGCAGCATCCTGGTAAATACCTACTATATGATACCCGTAAAATGCACCTACTGGGTGGCCGGTTTGGTTTCTAACCTGTTGGCCTGTATTATGCGTACCAGCAGTTTCGAAGAAACCTGCTGCTCCAGGAATACTTACAATTGTATTTTTATAGGCACCAAAATTTGCACCTAATGAAAAATTTACATCTTTATTAATTTTTGCATGGTAAGTTGCGGAGATATCAATACCTGTATTCTGCATATCGCCAATATTAACCAATGGTAAATTAGCACCTACGCCTGCAGTAGCTGCAGCCTGGTCTCTAAATAATAATCCATCAATTTTTTTCTTGTACCAGTCAAAAGAAACATCTAATTTATTCTTTAACAATGTGGCGTCAAAACCGAAATCGAGAATCTTATTTTTTTCCCATGAGGTATTCAGGTTACCATAAGACCCGGCATAAAATCCTAATGTTGTAGTTCCGGATCCACTCACATCATAATAGGAGCTTCCACCACCACTTGTATAAGCAGTAAACGCATTACCACCAGGTACGTTGGAAATAGAACCCAATATACCATAACTGCCACGCAATTTAACGTTGTTTATGAAAGTAACATTTTTCATAAAATTCTCTTCGCTTACAACCCATCCTGCAGAAACAGACCAAAAATTACCATAACGGGAATTGGGTCCAAATACAGAGTTACCATCGCGACGGCCATTTAAACCCAGCAGGTATTTATCTTTAAAGGCATAATCAACTTTCGCCAACAAGGCAGTACCATGAGTGGTATAGCCGTCACTATAGTTAGATTGACCGGTGTTGGCACCAGTACTCAGGTTAAGATAGTTTGGATCATCAGAAAAATAATTGATTCTTTGACCGCCAACGTTTCTTCCCTTGTATTGCAATGCCTCGTAACCTGCAAGAATTTTTACAGAATGGTTACGTGCAAAGGTATTGTTATAGCTTAAAGTATTGGTAAAGTTCCAGTTACTGTTGTAACCAGCACCCTCGCCATAAGAATTGGACGCTGAATTTTCCGCATTTTCATAACTTCTGTAATTATGATAGTAGTAATGATAGTTGCCCAGATTGCCGCCAAATAAAGTTTTTGCGGTAAAATGTCTTAAGAAATCAACTTCAGCAAAAACATTACCCTGCATTTGCCACTCAAGGCCTCTGTTATCTTTTGCCCTTGTACGGTTGGCATAAGGGCTGGAAGAGTTCCCTAATCCAGAGCCTGCAGTTCCACCAAAACCACCACCAGCATTCCTAAGTGGAATAATTGGTTGCTCCCACGCTGTGGTATTTACCTCATTACCCTCTCCGTTATTGCCGATTCTTGGGTTATCCTTATAGTATACGTAGAGATTTTCGCCAACACGAACATTATTTTTTACGTTAAATACAGTATTGATCCTGGCAGCATAGCGTTTCAGGTAAGTATTTAACAAGGTTCCCTGCTGATCGAAATAGTTGAATGAAAACAGGTAAGCTGATTTATCATTTCCCCCGGTTGCAGTAACCGTATGGCTCTGGATGGGGGCTGGTTTAAATACTGCATGATACCAGTCAGTACCGGTTTTATTAGCAGGTACTATCAGGTAGATATCACCTTTTGCATAGTTGTCATTATACTTCGTAAGATCTACTGCGGGATTTCCGGCAGATACACCAGACAAGCTACCAGCTTTAATATAGTCAGGTAAAACCGGAGTCAATCCTGTTCCATACTGTGCAGACACTACGCAACCAGGGCAAACGGCAGCTGTATCCGAAATAGTCTGTTGAGAATTCTTAGCAGCCAGGAAAAATAATTCGGCCATTTGTTGTGAATTTGCCACGTGCCATGGATTGCCCGATTTTACTCTTTGTGTACCATAATAACCATCATAGGTAATAGTAGCTTTACCTCTACCTCTTTTGGTAGTTACAATAATTACCCCAGAAGCACCACGTGCGCCATAAATAGCGGCCTGTGCATCTTTCAATACCTGTACAGATTCTATATCATTTGCAGACAAATCGTGCAATGTAGTTAAATCGCCAGGAGCAGATTGAACCCCATCAACAATTACCAAAGGAGCCACGTTTCCAAATGAGGTTATACCCCTGATAAATACGTTACTACCTTCGCCCGGCTGACCTGAACCAATGATACTAACACCAGAAGCCTGGCCCTGCAACATTTGCTCTGCAGTTCCCGTAGGAATCGACTTAAGGTCCTTTACATTCACTACTGATACCGCACCAGTAATTTCTTTTCTTTTTTGAGAAGTGTAACCCGTTACTACCACTTCATTCAAAGAATTCTGTCTTTCTTTTAAAGACACTTTAATGGTGGATACACCAGATACACTTACTTCATCTTCATCATAACCTACTGATGAAATAATCAGCAGGTTTTTTCCATCCGGAACTGTAATGGAAAATTCTCCATTGTTACCGGTAACAGCAGCAACTTTAGTTCCTTTAACACCTACCGTTGCCAAAACAATCGGAGTATTGTCTTTAGCATTGGTGATGATACCAGTTACTGTTTTTTGCTGTGCATAAATTTGTGAGGAAAGGAGCATACAACTTATAAAAGCGTATATCCCTAAGAGGAGTTTTTTTGACATATAGCAGACTAGTTTTGTGAATAATGAATCGAAGATAAAATTATTTTTATTAAAAACGTTAAAAGAATTCCAAAAAAGTAGATTTTTTTTACCCAAAACCACTTTTTAATTAATTTAATAATAGTAAAAATGACTTTTAAATTCCCCGTTTTACATCAAAACTTAATTTATATTTAAAAATGATCGATTATTTTAAATAATATTCAAAAAAAAATTATGGCTGTTCTCATTTTTTTACCGATATCAAAAAACTTATGTGTTAAAATTGAATATTGATATGTCAATAGTTTTCAATTTTTTATTTGCCGAATTAAAAAAACCTTTTTTCTTTTATTAACGGGTACATTCAATAAGAAAACAGAAGTTATTTTTTACAAATTTCCCCTTGCAGCCTGTTCCCTTTCCAATGCTTCAAACAAGGCCTTGAAATTTCCTTTGCCAAAACTTTTTGCTCCTTTTCTTTGTATGATTTCAAAAAATAAAGTTGGTCTGTCCTGCAATGGCTTACTAAAAATTTGTAACAGATATCCTTCTTCATCTCTGTCTATTAAGATACCAAGTTCACTCAATTGCTTCAGGTCTTCATCAATCTTACCCACCCTGTCAAGAACCGTTGCATAGTAGCTTTGCGGTATTGATAAAAATTCAATTCCCCGGCTTTTTAAGTCAATTACAGTTTTAACAATATTGTCTGTTGCAATTGCTACGTGCTGCACACCTTCCCCATTATAAAAATCGAGGTATTCTTCTACCTGGCTTTTCTTTTTACCTTCTGCCGGTTCGTTGATGGGAAACTTAACAAAACCGTTCCCATTACTCATTACCTTACTCATTAAAGCAGAGTATTCGGTAGATATATCTTTATCATCAAAACTCAGGATATTTTTAAATCCCATCACATCTTCATAAAATTTTACCCAATGGTTCATCTGGTTCCAGCCAACATTGCCTACACAATGATCAACAAATAAAAGACCGGTTGGCGGCGGGTTGTACACTGTTTTCCATTCTCTGAAACCGGGCATAAAAATGCCTTTATAATTATCTCTTTCTACAAACAAGTGTACCGTATCTCCATAAGTATGAATGCCGCTTAACACTATTTCGCCGTTATCATCTTTCAAAATAACCGGACTCATATAAGTTTTCCCGCCGCGTTGGATGGCTTCCTTATACGCTGCAGTTGCATCCTTCACTTTCAGTGCCAGCACTTTTACTCCATCTCCATGCTGATAAACATGATCTGCTATTACATTAGCTGGCCTCAGTGGTGTTGTTAATACAAAAGTTATTTTATTTTGTCTGATAACATAACTTACTTTATCCTTCATCCCGGTTTCAGGACCTGCATAAGCAAGCGATTGAAAGCCAAAAGCCGTTTTGTAAAAATGCGCCGCCTGTTTGGCATTGCCTAGATAAAATTCAACATAATCTGTACCCTGCAGGGGAAGAAAATCGGTTGTATTATCAACAATTGAATTAGATTGAATGGTTGTGTTTTCCATCTTGCTATTTTTAATTTGTTTGTATTAATTATGATTATTGTTTAAAGAGATTATAAACAATAACACAAACCCATAGCAAGGGTAAGCATCAGCAAGGTGTAGCTTTTGCGCTTATCAGAAAATAATTTATGAGGATAATCCGGCAGCATCTCGTTTGGTAAAGATAAATATTCCTGATGAATCTAAATGTATTTTATCCCTTTTATTGTACTACTGTACAAGGAGGCAAGTGAATGAACAAGTGAGATTAAAAGTGACAATTATGATTTATTTTGCACCCATGACAACAAAAAAAATTGGCATTTTAGGCGGCGGGCAATTAGGCCGCATGTTATTACAGGCTGCAGCTAATTATCCCGTGGATACTTTTGTAATGGAAAATGATTTAACCTGCCCGGCGGCACACCTTTGCCATCATTTTACAAAAGGCGACATCACCGATTTTAATGACGTATATAATTTTGGTAAAGGGCTGGATGCTATTACCATTGAAATTGAAAACGTAAATGAAGATGCGCTGGAAATATTACAACAGGAAGGTGTGAAAATTTATCCTACGCCCGCTGCATTAAAAATCATTAAAAATAAAATGCTGCAGAAGCAATTTTATAAAGATCACCAGATACCTACCAGTGATTTTGTAATTACGCAAAATGCAACTGAATTGCAGCAACATGCGGCTTATTTACCGGCAGTACATAAACTGGCCATGGGCGGATATGATGGCCGGGGTGTACAGGTAATACAAACCGCATCTGACCTTGCTAAAGGTTTTGATGCCCCGTCGGTATTGGAAAAAATGGTAGCCATAAAAAAAGAAATTGCTGTAATCATTGCAGTGAATGACCAAGGCGGCCATGCCATGTATCCTGCTGTAGACATGGTTTTTGATCAGCGGCTGAATTTACTGGAATACCAGTTAAGCCCTGCGGAACTGCCTGAAAAAGTGTTGTGGAAAATTGAAGCCATTGCAACCAAACTGGTAAAAAATTTAAACAGTGCGGGCATTTTTGCGGTTGAATTATTTATAGATAAAGATGACAATGTACTGGTGAATGAAACAGCTCCCCGTGTACACAACAGTGGACATCATACCATCGAAGGCAATTACTCTTCGCAGTTTGATATGCTGTGGAGAATAATGTTAGGCTATCCGCTGGGTTGTGCCGAAGCCATTTTACCTGCAGCCATTGTAAACCTGTTGGGCGCAGAAGGGCACACAGGTGAAGCCTGTTACGAAGGATTGAATGACATTTTAAAACTTGACAATGTATTCATCCATATTTATGGAAAGAAGCAGACAAAGCCTGGCCGTAAAATGGGGCATGTAACTATTTTAAGTAAAGAAAAACAGGAACTGGTACATCAGGCCAACAGAATAAAGAATACATTAAGAGTAGTTGCAACTATTACCTCTGATGTCAGTATTGGTTAGGGGAATTATTTAACAAAGCTGCATTTGAAATTGATTGCAAAAAATCAGCCACCTTAAAATCAAACACATCACATCATAAACCCAATTCATTGGCTAGCCGTTTCAATTCTATCTCCGCCGTTTTTGCCGCGTAATTTAAATTTACCAACCGGTAGCCGGAAGCTTCAAAACTTTGTTGGGCATTTTTTACATCCACAATGGTAGCCTGCTTAAACTGAAACCGTTGCAGCGCCAGTTCCAGCAACTGATTTGACAAATTATAATTTTGCTGTTCGGTTTCCAATTGTTTTAAAGTGGCAACATACGACTGGTAGTTTTTAACTACCTGCGCACTGTAATCTCTTACTAAAATTTGCTTATCCAATTCAGCATTGTCCACATTTATTGCTGCTACTTTTTGCTGGCGTCTGTAAACAGACCCGTTGTAAATGGGTATACCAATACTAATGCCTACTGATGGACCGTAATTCTGGTTTAATAATACCTGGCCGGCTGCTGCCTGGTTACGAATAAAATTGTACCCGGTTGTTGCCCTTATGGATGTATACCGCAATGCGGCTGTTTCTTTTACCACCAGTTCATTTATTTTTACCTGATCCTGTGCTGCAACGATGTCTGCATTTTTATTCACTTTATTTAAAACATTTTCCAGTTGCATGTTCCTGTCAACCAGGATTGTGTCTTGTATGGTAATGGCAGAATCAGGATTTAAAGTAAGCTGCCTGAGCAATTCTGTTTTGGCCTGGTCAATAATTAATTGCTGCGATTGTTTGGCCTGCAGCAAGGCATTTAAATCTATCTGCGCCTGAAAAAAATCCGCATTATTGGCAAGCCCAACCGATTGCCTGGCCTGTACAATGGCTAATTGCTGGTTAGATGCATCAATAGATTTTTCGATTGTTTTCATATAACTCTGCTGTCGCACAATATCATAATATCCAACCATTACGCCAGCCAGTATATTTTGAACCTGTGCATTCAACTGCCGCTCACTTTGCTTTGCCAATGTTGCCAGCCTGCTTTTGGTAGCCACTACCCTGTTGCCATTGTACAATAAAATACCACCGGTAACGCCTAATGCAAAATTATTAGAGGGTGCCGCATTTCTGGAAATATTAACACCAGTATTTAATTTTTGATTGATGCTCGATATCTGTTCATTGTCTGTTAATGAACCTGTAACCAATGGCAATCCGCCTGCAATGCCATAATTATTTAAAATGGTATTGGCTTCCAAAAAATTTTTATTTAGCTGTATTTCCAGGCTGTTTTTTAATGCCAGGTTAATGGCATCGGGTAAACGCAATATATTCTGCGCACCTAATTGCGTAAAACTAAAAAGTAAAACTAAGAATACAACTGTTTGCTTCATTCTTTTTAATTTATCCAATTTCGGGGTGTGTACCGGCTGGGTTTTCATCTGCAGCATCAGTCGTTTGCGGTGCAGAAAAAGCAGCTTTATTTGTGTATTTATGTTTGCTTGACAAGTAAGTATAAATGGCCGGTATGATGAACAGGGTAAGTATCAAAGAAAAAATGATTCCACCTACCACCACAATACCCAACGGTA
>JAYUBR010001061.1:0-1077 GCA_043740775.1 Ferruginibacter sp.
AAATGCGATATTTTGTTGCTGATGTATTTTACCGGCTAACCTGTAAATATCTGGAGTATATAACCGGGTCGCATCGTGCGTAAGCAGTTGTAATGCAGCTTGTTTATTGTTGTGGTTTTGTATAGATGCAGTACTATCGGTAAAAGCAATTTTTTTACCTGCATACCATAATAAAGAATCAACTGTTTGCTGTTGTAATTTGTCTGCGGTAATCAGTTTTTTTATCTCATTTTTTTGCAGTGCAATATTTATTTTTGATTGAAGATATATTTTCCTGAACTGCTGCATGCCGGTAAGCAGGTAAGCTGCGGAGGAGTTTTCAATTTCAATTGCTATGGCAGTAATTTTATCAGTTGCAAGGGATATTGCACCGCTTTTAGCTGCAAATGCCGCAATTTTTTTTTGATGATACAACTGCCTGTAATAAATAACTGGCAGCATTGTAAAAAACAACAGTATTGCTATTAATACTTTTAGCAAAATTTTATTAGACAATAACTTTAGCCGCATGGAGCCATAAGATTTTTGGACAAGGTAATACACTAAAAATAATTAAAGGGCATAAAAGACCATATAACTGAAAGGTAGAAAAAAGAAATAGTATACACCGGAAAGTAGTAAGACTACTAACCATTTTTAGAAAAAATACTACCCTTTAAATAAGTACCTAAAAGGTAAGCTCATAAAGATAATTTTATTGCCTTGCACCATTTGCTGGTGTCGGCATGTCAATACTCTATTATTGAGCTTTGTGCTTTAGTCAAATAACAAACCGGAATACAAGAAATTACCGTAACCTGAAATTGCACTTATCTGTAAAGAAGGCATCAGTTAATTTCAGCGAAGAAGGATTACCCGCTTTTAATTTTATCTTTTTAATGGAAGAATAGTCAGTCTTTATCTGCCCGTTTACAATCAGTTTATCAAAATAACATTTTACGCCAGTTGCAATATTCATATTTTCTACATTCTGAATGTGAAAATACACATGTGGTTCTGAGGAGTTGCCGGAGTTACCACAAAGCCCCAAAATCTGTCCCTGTTTCACTTTCTGGCCTTCAGTTACTTTTATTGAAT
>JAYUBR010001062.1:0-3872 GCA_043740775.1 Ferruginibacter sp.
TCATCGCAATAAGCAATGGCTTTATCCCTGGTATCTGCAATTACATTGGCTTTTTTTCTTGCCTCAATCATATCTCTTACGCTGGTGCTCATTGCATTAATATGATTGCTGATTTCTTCCAGGATGCTCAATTGATTAGAGTAAGATGCAGGAGGTAAACCAGCAGCCTTTAAGCCGTTAATGTTTTCAATCAATATATTCTGGTATTTTACCGATGATGGCAAAATTACTGAAGTAGCCAGTTCGCCCATTGTTCTTGCTTCAATCTGTACTTTTTTAATGTACGCTTCCAGCATTATTTCGTGGCGTGCTTCTAACTCAGCATGTGTGTAAATTTCATTGCTTGCAAACAGATGTTTTGATAAATCTGTCAGGTAAGCATCTAACGCCAATGGTGTAGTTTTTACATTTGGCAACCCTCTTTTTTCTGCTTCAAGTGTCCATTCTTCGCTGTAGCCGTCACCTTCAAATAATACTGTTTTACTTTCAACAATATATTTTTGAATTACCTGCATGATAGCAATTTCTTTCTTATCGCCTTTTTCAATATGCGCATCAACATCTTTTTTAAATTGCTTTAATGTTTCAGCAACAATTGAATTTAAAACGGTCATTGCATTGGCACAATTGGCAGCAGAACCTACCGCACGGAACTCAAACTTATTACCTGTAAAGGCAAAAGGAGAAGTACGGTTTCTGTCGGTATTATCCAGCATTAATTCCGGAATGGTTTTATGAATATCCAGTTTCAGCATTGCCTCATCCTGTTCATCAAACTTGCCACCCACACGGGTTTCAACCTGGTTCAATACCTCTGTAAGGTATTTACCAATAAATATAGAAATGATTGCGGGCGGCGCTTCATTAGCTCCAAGACGATGATCGTTGCCTGCGCTTGCAATAGATGCTCTTAACAAACCAGCGTAATCATGAACGGCTTTAATGGTGTTAACAAAGAAGGTTAAAAACATCAGGTTGGTTTTGGGTGTTTTACCCGGTGCCAGTAAGTTTACGCCTGTATCTGTTGCAATACTCCAGTTGTTGTGTTTACCACTTCCATTGATGCCAGCAAAAGGTTTTTCATGTAACAACACTATCAAACCATGACGCTTGGCCACCCTGGTCATAACGTCCATTAATAAAGTATTGTGATCAACTGCTAAATTGGCTTCTTCATAAATAGGAGCACATTCAAACTGCGAAGGTGCTACTTCATTATGCCTTGTACGTAAAGGAATACCCAGTTTGTAAGCTTCCTGTTCGTAATCTCTCATAAAAGCGTAGATCCTTTCAGGAATAGCGCCAAAATAATGATCTTCTAATTGCTGTCCTTTTGCAGGTGCATGGCCAAAAACAGTGCGTCCTGTCATGACAATATCAGGACGGGCATTTACCATGCCTGCATCAATCACAAAATATTCCTGTTCCCAGCCTAAGGTTGCGGTTACTTTAGTTACATTTTTATCAAAATACTGACAAACATCAACGGCAGCTTTATCCAAAGCAACCAATGCTTTAATCAATGGTGTTTTAGCATCCAGGCTTTCGCCGGTATAACTTACAAAGATGGTAGGTATACACAATGTTTTACCATTGCCTATTTCCATAATGAATGGTGGTGAAGAAGGATCCCATGCAGTATAGCCACGGGCTTCAAAAGTTGCCCTTAAACCACCGGATGGAAAAGAAGATGCATCAGGTTCCTGCTGAATTAAAGCAGCACCTTCAAACTCTTCAATGGGTGTACCATCTCCTTTTAAAGTAAAAAACGAATCATGCTTTTCTGCAGAAAGATCGGTTAAAGGCTGAAACCAATGTGTATAGTGAGTAACACCTTTACTTTCGGCCCAGGCTCTTAAGCCATTCGCAATCTGGCTGCCCATATTACGATCAATTTTTTTACCGCTTTTTATAGAAGCCAATAAACTTTTGTATGCTTCATCACTCAAAAACTGGCGGGCAGTTTTATGAGTAAATACATTTTCACCGAAAATTCCGGTGATTTTTGTAGATGCTTTTACAGTAACATTTTGGTTCGTTGCCAAATTGCCAATTGCCTTAAAACGAAGTGATTGCATTGTTTTTTAGATTTAGAACCTGCAAAATAGGCTTTAAATTCTAAATAAATCAACTTATTGATAAATATTTTATATTTTTTACCTTAAAACAGCAAAATAATAAATATTTAATTATTTTTTAATGTTATAAAGGGCTTTCACTTTAGCCCAATTAATAGTACAAATAAGCGGGGTTATAAAAAAGGGAAGAAAAATGGAACGGTAGCGAACAATGGCCCCAATAACCGGAATGGTGTAACCTATAATAATTAAAACAGAAAAGCTAAAAAAATATCCAAAAAAAATGAATGGGTCAGTTGTTATTTTTTTATTTCTGTAAAAAATAAACAGCACTAATAATAATTGATAACAAAATAATTCTACAGCCAGCGGCAATAAAGAACGGGATAATTTAATATCGGTAAAGAAGGGCCGTAATAAACTGTGACTAAGTGCCTGCGGGGCATTTTGTACAAAGCTTTTAAAAGCAGGCAACAAAGTATCTGTTGCTATGTAGGTTGCAGGAATAGCCAGGTGATTAAAATCCCATTGCTTGTTTATCACTTTAGCGGGTAAATTTAAAGTTGGTGAAACTAACCCTGCATTAAAAAAAATGACAACCCCTGTTACATAAGTTATAAAAAAGGTCAGCAGCGGAGGATAATTTTTAACCACACAAAGTATCCAGGCAAAAGCTGGAGGCAAAAAAGCCAATAAAACATAATTGCGCTGCAGAAACATAAAACCCAATGCTAATAAAATGCACACGATTCTTTTTATTGTAAATCCGGATGTATTTAAAGCAGTATAAATATTATAAACTGCAATGCCAATTGCGGCCAGTATTACTCC
Source organism: Ferruginibacter sp. (assembly GCA_043740775.1). GTDB lineage: Bacteria > Bacteroidota > Bacteroidia > Chitinophagales > Chitinophagaceae > Ferruginibacter. The sequence continues at coordinate 2,910 of JAYUBR010001062.1, forward strand.
GTCTTTGTGAATGGTGCTGCTAAAAAATAATAAAGAAGGCAATAAAAAACAAGTACCAATCAGCAGATAATTCCTACCGGGGTAAATGCAATTAAAAACCCGGTACAAACCAATGGCTCCAAAGAAAATAACCGCATTGTAAAAAATTACGTTTACATAATAGTAGCCAAAACTAAAAATATCACAGACAGATAAAAATTTAATGAGGAGGTTACTGGTTAAATCATTCCAGTAAGAATTGGTTGAACTGAACAAGCCGCCATAGCCTGTCTTGTAGTTAGACTGAAACAAATTAGTAAAATATTCTTTGGGCTGGGTAAAGAGTAAATGGTATTCTATTAACCCTTCTTTATGAAATATGGCTGTATCCGCCACACTGCTTATCCGCAGAAGTATCCATGCATGCACACATCCTGTTAGAACTTTTAATACAAATAAAGCGATAATAATTTTGGAAGAAAGACCGGCATTCATCACAAACCGGCTTTTGGTAAGCAGCCATGAAAAAAGCACTCCGTAAATTAAAAATAAAACATAGCTCAACCCTTATATTTTTTAATGTGGGAAGTTAGTTAAAATAATAAATATTCATTGTAAGCTGAAAAAGAAATACTGGTTGTACTTTTGCGCTTTCTACAACAATTATGGAAATAACAGTTTCAACCGCCAACGAACTTCGCCTTACGGCAGAAGAATTTGAACTGATCAAACAAAAGATCGGTCGTACTCCAAACTTTAATGAATTATGCTGTTTCAGCGCCATGTGGAGCGAGCACTGTAGTTATAAAAATTCTATCAAGTGGTTAAAAACACTACCTCGTGATGGAGAAAAAATGCTGGTAAAAGCCGGTGAAGAAAATGCGGGCCTGATGGATATTGGTGATGGCTACGGCGTGGTTTTTAAAATTGAAAGCCACAACCACCCCAGTGCCATTGAACCTTTTCAGGGTGCAGCAACTGGGG
>JAYUBR010001063.1:0-1076 GCA_043740775.1 Ferruginibacter sp.
TCTAACTGCCATACCCTTCTGTTAATCTATCAGTAATACAAAATATTCAATTGGCAGCAAAATTAAGGCTTTGGTATCAAAATATATAACGTTCACATAACGAGGTCAGTCAAAGGTATTCCGTTTGTTAAAAACTATCATTGAAAAAAAATATCTCATGGTGTTAAAATTTTTTCTTGTTGCTTGTTTCTTGTTTTTGATGTGTATTACAATAACAGCACGGCCACCAAAAAAAGCTGCTATGCAGACTACAATACTTCAGCAAACCGCAAAGCCAAAACTGGTTGTTGGCATTGTAATTGATCAAATGCGGTGGGGTTATTTATACCGTTTTAACCACTTGTACAGCAACAATGGATTTAAGCGTTTGATAGCAGAAGGATTTAATTGTAATAATACCCTGATTCCTTACACACCAACATACACGGCACCCGGCCATACCTGCATTTACACAGGAAGCGTACCTGCCATACATGGCATTGTAGGAAATTTTTCGTTTGATAAAAACCGTAATGCAAATGTTTACTGCACCGATGATTCAACAGTAAGCACGGTTGGTAATATCAGCGATGCAGGGAAAATGAGTCCTGAAAATATGTGGGCTACTACTATAACAGATGAACTGAGATTAAGCAATAATTTTAAAAGCAAAGTAATTGGCCTTGCGTTGAAAGACCGTGGCGCCATACTGCCCGCAGGGCACAGTGCCAACGCTGCTTACTGGTATGATGATAAAGGCGGCAAATGGATCAGCAGTACTTATTATATGAAAGATGTTCCGGCGTGGGTAAAAGATTTCAATGCAAAAGATATGGTGGCAACTTATATGAGTAAAGACTGGAACACTTTACTGCCCATTGCCCAATACGATCTTAGCACGTCGGATAATGAGCCTTATGAAAATGCCATTGCAGGAGAAACAACGGTTACTTTTCCGCATAAACTATCAGCCATAACAACCGGTAAATACAGCTCTTTCAGAACCACTCCTTTCGCCAACACGTTTACATTCGACTTTGCAAAGCAGGCCATTGAAAATGAAAAGCTGGGTAGCAATACAGTGCCTGATTTTTTAA
>JAYUBR010001064.1:0-1076 GCA_043740775.1 Ferruginibacter sp.
GACCGCAAAGCCAGCGATTACTGGAACCAGGTGGATGTGTACATTGGCGGTACCGAACATGCCGTAGGCCATTTATTGTACAGCCGCTTATGGACGAAACTGCTGTACGATTTAAATTTAATTGGCTTTGATGAGCCATTTAAAAAGCTGGTGAATCAGGGAATGATACAGGGGAGTAGCAGGTATGTTTATAGAGTAAATTGGCATTTTATTAATCTGCCTAGTTTCTTTAGTAATGAAGAATTGCCTACTGTATTTATTTCATCAAATCATATTTCTGGTACTCAATTTAGTTTAGAACTTTTAAACCCAATTTTAGATAAGTATAATATAAATAAGTCTCATTTTTCAACTAACCAATATTTCGATAGTTTTCATGTTGATGTAAAAATTGTAGATGGAATTGAGTTAGATATTGAAAAATTTAGGGACCAAAAATCAGAGTATAAAAATGCGTTTTTCATGTGCGAAGACGGGACGCTTAATGCTCCCCTCTCCTTTGGAGAGGGGTCGGGGGTGAGGTCAACCAATGCCAAATACATCTGCGGCGTAGAGGTTGAAAAAATGTCTAAATCAAAATATAACACCGTTAATCCCGATGACCTGGTAATCAAATACGGCGCCGATACTTTCCGTATGTATGAAATGTTTCTTGGCCCGGTAGAGCAAAGCAAACCCTGGGATACCAAAGGCATTGAAGGGGTGCATCGTTTTTTGAGAAAACTCTGGCGTTTGTTTTATGATGAAATAAAAGGCCCGATCTGGACGACAGCGGCTCCCTCTACTTTGGAGAGGGCGGGGGGTGAGGCTGCAACCGAAGCTGAACTGAAAGTGCTGCACAAAACCATCAAAAAAATAGAATACGATACAGAAAATTTTTCTTTTAATACCGCTGTAAGTGCGTTCATGATAAGCGTGAATGAATTGGCAGATTTAAAATGTCATAAAAAAGAGATCCTGGAGAAAATATTGATTTTACTGGTGCCTTATGCACCACATATAGCAGAAGAACTTTGGGGCCGGTTGGGAAATGAAGGAACTATTCTTAATGCAGCATACCCGGTGTATGATGAAAA
>JAYUBR010001065.1:0-3869 GCA_043740775.1 Ferruginibacter sp.
GTGGATGCAAAAAAAATGTCCCAAAAAATGGAACACTTAAAATATAAATCCTGAATTTAATTTTCGTGGTTGGTGGTTTCAAATCTTTCTTTTCTTGTACATCTTTAGATATTGTCTTTACTCATTTTTGTTAAGATTGACTCTTACCTTTTTTTAAAGAATTGAATTTTTATTTTGATACTCAGCTACTGTTTCTTTCTGATGTAAAAATGCAACGAATAATCCAACTCTTTTTTATTTTTCGTTTAAAGGATGCATTGTTTCGATGAATGATTTAAAAGATTCTGTTTTGTAAAATAAACCCTGAAAATTGCCTTTCACAATACCAAATAGCGTCCGGTATAAAAATGATCCGGATGATGGGACAGTACTATTCATTATTCTGACTGCAATAATTTTTCATAGTCTTCTTCGGTATCAATGTCAATATTGCCTTGTGCAAATGAAACGGTTGCCACTTCGCTGGAATGCTGTTGTAAAATTTTACGTGCACCTGCATCTCCTGATAACCATAACAATTGAGGAAAGAAAGTTTTGTGAAAAAGCGCAGGCACTCCTATTGTGTTATTGTAGCAGCTTGCTACCATTTCTTTTGCTGTTTGTTGTTGTGTTATCAGGAGACTGTTTAACAAGGCTGCAGACACGAAGGGCTGGTCGCTCATCATAAAAATTACACCATCAGCAAGCGGGTATTTTGATAATAAGAAATTTAAGCCACAAACTATGGAAGAGGCCATTCCATCCTGCCATTTCTCATTTACTACAATATCCACAGGCATGTTATTTATTTGCCCTGCAATTAAATCTGCATTACAGCCTGTCACCACTACAATTGGATTAATGGTGGTATTGATGGCTGTTTCAACGCTATGCTGTAACAAAGTTTTGCCCTTGTATTGCAACAACTGTTTAGCCTTTCCCAAACGTGCTGAACTACCTGCAGCCAGCACAACAATGCCGCAATGATTTACAATATTTTTTTGTGAAGAAATGATGGGTGATTTTATTATTTCGAAAGATTGATATTTTTTTCTGTGTGTTTGTGCAATTTTAATTATTAAAAAACTAACAGATCTATTGTAAAAAAATTTCGGTTGTTCAAGTGTTATTCAATGCCCGGCATCAGGAATAATTTCTAACTCGTGATTCTTAAATATTTCCAAATACACATTTGTTCCACCACATATTTGATTAACATATTGACTCTTTAAAACTACGACAGGAATATCTAAACCTTAATTATGAGATGTCTGATTTATTTAATGCACTACATTTTTACGACCGCCCGTGAATGAATAGCCGCCGCATTATTTGTTGCAAGAGGGCTGCCATGTTTCCCGGATAACACCGCTTTTATTTCAGCAATCATCGACAGCGCAATTTCTTCCGGCGTTTCAGCGCCAATATCCAGGCCAACAGGGCTATGCAAAACAGCCAGTTGCTGTTGGGTAAACCGGATTCCTTTTTCCGTTAGCCCCTGCAGCATTCTGTCCCGCTTTTTACGTGGGCCAAGCATGCCCACATATACCATATTATTGCTTAGCAAAAACGGAAGCATCGCCATATCATAATTATAATTGTGTGTCATCAGCAAAAAAACAGTGCGGTCATCAATGGTAATCTGATCCAGTAAATTTTCTGGTTTTGATAACAGCACCTGGCAGCCTGGCGTAAAACGTTCTGCCTTTGCATATTCCGGCCTGCCATCCACTATGGTTGATTGCCACCCGAGTATATCTGCCATCTTTACCAAAGGAATTGTATCGTTGCCTGCACCAATTATTATTAAAGCAACAGCAGGTAGTATTATCTCAATAAATGCATTGACCGGTGCTGTTTCAAAAATATATTCTTTAAAAACAGATTGCTGTTGTACCAAAACCGTTTGGGCATCATTCAATAAAATGTCTGTTAACGCAAATGCATTACCGGTATTTTTATCTGGTGTTAAAAGCATACAGGTTCCTGGTTGTATCGCTTTTTTATCGTATAAACTAAACAAGGTTACCAACACTGCCTTCTGCCGTTTACCAGTAATTGCTTTTAACAATGCTATCGGGTTATTTGCTTTTGTTGCATCAATGGGTTCTATCAATACCTGTATTACACCGTTGCAACCAAGCCCCAGCCCGATGGCGGCATCATCTTCATCATTGGTATCGTAGGTAACCAGCATGGGGCGCTGTTGTGCCATTGCCAGCAAGGCTTTCCGCAACGCATCTCCTTCCAGGCAACCACCGCTGATGGCACCGGTTAATTGTCCTTTTTCTGTAATCAACATACGGGCTCCTTCCCTTCTGTAAGAAGAACCTTCCACATGCACCACCGTAGCAAGAGCCGATTGCCAGTTCTTTTGTCGGGCTTCATCAAAAGCCGTTATAATGTCAGTAATTTCTTTCATTGTAAACCCGTTAACACAAACCAGTATTTTATTTGCGCAATAATTTTACCTGCGCTGGTGTAATGGCGATGGTGTTTTTATTGCCCCAGTCATTGCGTGCATAATTCAATACATCTGCAATTTGCTCATCGGTTAAATAATTTTGCGCAGGCATTAGCACATTGTATGTTTTACCATTTACAATCACTTCTCCATCCTGTCCATCCAGCACCGCATTGATCAATAGTTTAACCGGCTTCTTCAAATAATCTGATTTTGCCAGAGGGGGATAAACACCAGGAGTGCCGTTTCCATCAACCATATGGCAACTTATACAATAGAGCGTATATGCTTCTTTGCCACGCTCTATGCTTTTTGTCAAATCATATTTTTGAAAAAAAGAGCTGGTTATAATAAGTACACCTGTAGCGATTATTGAGGATACCAAAAATTTATACATGTTGCAACAATTTAAAAATAAAGATGAAAAATTTTATCACTGCCCTAAAGGGCCGTGCAATTCACAGAAAAGCGCAATTGAAATTCTAATCCTGCACTAAAAGCAGACACACTCATAACTTATAATTCATAACTACTTCACACTTTATTAATATCAAAAGGTAACCTGCGGATACGCTTACCTGTGGCTGCAAAAATGGCATTGCATAAAGCCGGGGCAAAAGGCGGTAGGCCTGGTTCGCCTGCACCTTTTATTGTTGATCCGCCATTAGCGAGAATATGTACTTCCACTTCCGGCATTTCATTTAACCGTATTAACTGGTTGTTATGGTAATTGGTTTGTACAGTTTGCCCGTTGTCGAAAGTGATACCGCTTTTAATGGCGGCTGTTAAAGCCATCACCGCGGCCCCTTCTACCTGCGCCTTTACTGTATCCGGATTTACTACTGTACCCAAATCAATTACGCCGTATATTTTTTCTATTTTTACACCGGTTCCTTTTTTTGATACCACTATCACATATCCACCCAGCCCTGCAAAAAACTCATACTGTGCCACGCCCCTTCCCCAGCCTGCAGGCAATGGTTTATCCCAGTTGCTGACCTCTTTTAATTTTTGCAAAACATTTTTTGTATCAGAATCTTTGGTAAGCATATCTAACCTGAAAGCCATCGGATCTTTCTTTGCCTTTACCGCCATTTCATCTATAAAACATTCATGCGCAAAAGCAAGCGTAGTACTGGTTACAGCCCGCCAGGCCACAAACGGAATATGTGAGTCTGCATACACATACAAATTTTTCATGTGGGCAATTTCATACTTTTGTTCACTGATGCCTTCCGTCATAGTGGCATCAGGTTTTGCTTTGTCGTAATTTTCTTTTTCACTTGCATCAAGGGAAGGTGCAATTACTTTATGTTGAAAAGCAATTGCTTTGCCATCGGCAGATAAGGCTCCTTTCATGGCAGAGAATGTCATCGGGCGGAATGGCCCTTGTTGTGTATCATCTTCTCTTGTCCAGATCAGTTTA
>JAYUBR010001066.1:0-1075 GCA_043740775.1 Ferruginibacter sp.
TATTTGGTGAAAAAATAATCGCTGGTTTTAACCCCGGAGTATTGATTGAACCAATCTTCTGTAAAATAAATATTCACGCAGCGGTCTTCAAGCCCTGCATTGGCGGTATATCCCAAACTGGTTAGGGAGTTGGTTAAAAAAGCACCGGAGTAAAATGCATGTTTATCCTCCAAAGAATCTTCCCCGATATGAATGGTAAGATTTTTTATATTTTTCACCTGGTCAAAACGGATGGTATAAGCAGCAGCGCTTGTTGCTTCACGAAAAAAATGGATGTCTTTATGAATCACACATTCGTTAATCAATACCTGCAGGCCGTTGGCCAGCACCACCATTTTTACATAACCAGCCCCTATTGCCGGCGGCAGCCAGATGGTATTGTTTATAACCGGTACGGCCAATGCAGCGGCAAAGTCTTGCAGGTACACTTCATGATCGCTGTATTTGTACGAAAATTTAAACAAGTGTAATTATTTATTTTTTGCCTATATAATTATTGTAAGGCAGCCACTTCGCCAGGTGAAATTGCAAACTGCTTTTTAAATGCCAGAATAAAGTTACTGGTATTTTGATACCCAATGGCGATAGCCGTTTCATTAACATTGTGTTTACCACCCAGTAAAAGTTCCCTTGCTTTTTGCATGCGTATTTTTTGGTAGTAGGCATAAATACTGTTGCCATAAATGCCCTTAAAACTTTTTTTAAGCTTGGTAGTACTCATGGAAACAAGCCTGGAAAATTCGTTAATGGTAGGGGGTGTTTCACTAAAATCATTTACCAGTAATTGCTCTACTTTTATCAGTCTTTGTACTTCTTCCTCTGTCAGGCTAAAGTGCCCTTCCAATAAATTAGTCTTATCATGCAAGCGGGTAAAAAAGCGTTCAATCAGCAGGGTTATCCTGTTTTGTAAAAAAATATTTTGTAAGGGATCATCCTGCGGTACACTCCAGATATCTTCCATCAGTCGCAGGTACTCTGCATCTAAAGGTTCCATATCAAAGCTTTCTGTTTTTAAGGATAAATATTTTTGCAGCACGTATTCATCGGCAGATAATTCCAGGTATTTCTTGAGCCA
>JAYUBR010001067.1:0-3867 GCA_043740775.1 Ferruginibacter sp.
TTTTGATTCGGAAGTGCTGAGCACTGTAACATCTGCCCCAAAAGCCGCTGCAAATTTAACCGCCATGTGACCCAATCCGCCCAAACCCACTACTGCTACTTTATGGCCCTTGCCAATGTTCCAATGCCGCAAAGGAGAATAGGTGGTAATACCTGCACATAGCAAAGGAGCCACTCCTTCAATGGGTAGTTTATCAGATATATGCAGGGTATATTTTTCATCAACAACTATTTGCGTAGAATAACCGCCATAAGTAGGATTGCCTTCTTTATCACGACTGTTGTATGTGCCTACCATGCCTGTATCACAATATTGTTCTTCGTTGGCCAGGCAGCTTGGGCAAACCCTGCAGGAGTCAACAAAGCAACCTGCACCAGCCAATTGACCAACGGTAAAATTTTTAACTTCATTGCCAATTTTGATAATGCGGCCCACTATTTCGTGGCCTGGTACCATGGGGTAAATAGACCCTCCCCATTCGTTGCGTACCTGGTGAATATCGGAGTGGCAAACCCCGCAATATAAAATTTCAATCTGTACATCGTTGGCGCCAACATCCCTTCTTTCAAAATTAAAAGGAGCCAATGGCGTTGTGGCATTTTGTGCTGCATAAGCATTTACTGTTGTCATAATTTTTTTCTTTAGAATGAATATAAACAGTTATTACCGGATGTTTGTTTAATAATACTTTATTTACTGGGTGCCAAATAACAAAAACCGATCCTTTTATATATTACCAGGCCGCGTTAAAAGGCTATAGATAACAGTGTCAATAAATTGACCATTAAAATAATAGTTTTCTTTAAAAGTAGTTCCCCGGAACATTGTCCCGGTTTTTATCGGAGGAGATAGCGGCTAAAATTCTGCACTCTTTGGATACCTCGGAAAAGGAATTACATCCCTGATATTTCCCATACCGGTTACAAACTGCACCAACCGCTCAAACCCAAGCCCAAAGCCAGCATGCGGGCAGGCACCAAAGCGGCGGGTATCTAAATACCAGTTCAGTTCTTCTGCCGGAATATGCATTTCCTTCATGCGTGCCGTTAGTTTGTCCAGCCTTTCTTCTCTTTGTGAACCTCCTACAATTTCCCCAATGCCTGGCGCTAAAATATCCATGGCCGCAACTGTTTTACCATCATCATTCAGCCGCATGTAAAACGACTTGATGTCTTTTGGATAGTTGGTTAATATCACTGGTTTTTTAAAATGTTTTTCTACCAGGTAACGTTCGTGTTCGCTTTGTAAATCAACACCCCAGCCTTCAATTAAATATTGAAATTTCTTTTTCTTATTGTGATTGCTTTCTTTTAAAATTTCAATTGCCTCTGTATAAGTCAGTCTTTCAAAATCGTTGTTCACCACAAAATTTAACTTATCTAATAAACCCATTTCACTTCTTTCGGTCTGTGGTTTTTGTTTCTCTTCTTCTTCCAGTCGCTGCGCTAAAAATTCAAGGTCTTCCTTGTTTTGTTGCATCGCATAGTCAATAACATATTTGATGAAAGCTTCCGCCAGGTTCATATTATCTTCCAGGTCGTTGAAAGCTACTTCCGGCTCAATCATCCAAAATTCGGCAAGGTGGCGGGTTGTATTGCTGTTTTCTGCCCTGAAAGTGGGCCCGAAAGTATACACATCACTAAAAGCCATGGCGGCCAGTTCGCCTTCCAGTTGCCCGCTTACGGTAAGGTTGGTGCTGCGCCCAAAAAAATCTTCTTTAAAACTAATGCTGCCATCTTCATTTTTTGGTGCGCTTCCATCCAATGGCAAAGTAGTTACCCTGAACATTTCGCCGGCGCCTTCTGCATCGCTTGCGGTAATAATGGGCGTGTGCAGGTACACAAATCCCTTATCATTAAAAAATTTGTGAATGGCAAAAGCAAGGGAATGCCGGATGCGAAAAATAGCGCCAAAAGTATTGGTGCGAAAGCGCAGGTGGGCAATCTCTCTTAAAAATTCAAGGCTGTGTTTTTTTGGTTGCAAAGGAAATTTCTCTGCATCGCTATCGCCGAGTATTTCTATGCTTGCTGCTTTTAATTCTACTTTCTGGCCTTTGCCTAAAGAAGCGATTACTTCGCCCGTAACTTTAATACAGGCCCCGGTTGTAAGTCTTTTTAAAGTAGTTTCTTCAAATGAACCCAGTGAAGCTACTACCTGCAAATTATTATTGGTACTGCCATCATTCAGTGCTATAAACTGGTTGTTGCGAAAGGTGCGTACCCATCCCATTACGGTTGCTTCAAAGCCGGTGTTATCGGCTGCCAGCAGTGCTTTTATCTTTATTCTTTTGTTGAACATATAGTGTTAATTGGCTGCAAATATAATACTTTGTAACAACGGGCATTTGACACAGATATCACAAGAATTTTTTAACTGCATATTTTACAGAAGTGTTAATGCGGCTGAAAGCGCATTCGTTATCCGTTAATCTTTTAAATCCATCTAAATCCGTGTTTCCCCGTTACCTTTGAGGTATGAAAATTGCATTCTTTTCTTCCAAAATGTACGACCGTGAGTTTTTTGACCGCTATAATACCCGTTATGAAATTATTTATTTTGACGCACCCTTAAATGAACAGACTGTTAACCTTGCACACGATTGCAAAGCCATCTGTGCTTTTGTAAATGATAAAATAACGGCTGCTGTTATTGCCGCATTAAAAGAAAATGGTGTTCAATTGATAGCTTTACGCAGTGCCGGATTTAATAATGTGGACATTGGTGCGGCGAAAGCTAAAGCTATTCCAGTGGTACGTGTGCCGGCATATTCGCCGCATGCGGTGGCAGAACATGCACTGGCATTGATTTTAACGTTAAACCGTAAAACCCATAAAGCATATAACCGGGTAAGGGAAGGAAATTTTTCGCTGGAAAGATTAATGGGATTTGACCTGTTTGGAAAAACAGTGGGTGTAATTGGTACCGGTAAAATAGGGCAGATATTTTGTACAAACATGCTGGGTATTGGTTGCAAAGTACTTGCCTTTGATGTAATAGCCAACAAAGAGATGGAAGCTGCCGGCGTGCAATATTTGCCGCTGGCAGATATATTGCAGCAGTCAGATATTGTTTCGTTGCATTGTCCGCTTACCGAACAAACCAAACATATTATTGACCAAAACAGCATTGCAATGATGAAGCAGGGCGTTATGCTCATCAACACCAGCAGGGGTGCGCTTGTGGATACACCTGCTGCAATTGAAGGGCTTAAAACCGGGCGTATCGGCTACCTTGGACTGGATGTGTACGAGCAGGAGGAAAAACTTTTCTTTAATGACCTTTCTGAAAATATCATTGATGATGATGACATCATGCACCTCCTGAGTTTTCCAAATGTTTTGATTACATCTCACCAGGGATTTTTTACCCAGGAAGCACTCGCTGAAATTGCCAAAACAACACTGGCAAATATTGATGAATTTGAAGCTGGAAATAACCTTACAAACAGGGTTGTGTAAAACAGATGCCAAAGGGCAGGGATGGAGGGCTAAAGCAAAATATAATTTATTTTACAGGCGACAAGACGGGTGTGATTTTTTTGCAGGTTGTATTTATGCTGTCTTGTACAAAAGCATTTTAAAAAACGTCGCTTTTTATTATCTTCACTAAAGTTGTTTTTATCATTGGCACAGGTATTTTTGCAAAATACCATATCCGCAAGATACAACCCCGTTACACAACCGTTAACAAATTTTTTTTTAGTATTCAGTAAAAACATTGTAATATTGTGAAGGAATATTGCTGATAAGGTCTTTCCATTTACTACTGCATCAGAGTCTCATTCCATCAAAACCAAATTCTCACCCAAATAATTGGGATTATTTCAAGACTTTTAAGATCGGATTTTTTGAAAAAACTTTTTTCATT
>JAYUBR010001068.1:0-12290 GCA_043740775.1 Ferruginibacter sp.
GGGGCATTTAGCCTGTACAATACATTTATATGATCCTCCGCCTTTTTTAAAATTTCACCGTACTGCATGTTGTAAATATCAGGTGTTGTAATCACTATAATTTTTATGGCTCCACAATCCGTACATAAATATATCAATATCGTTTCATTAAATTAAAAAAGTATTGGAAGCCGTGTTTTGCTATATTGTTTTGGCAACATTTTATGAATAAATAAAAATCAGGGTACAGATTAGTTTACTAAAACGTTGCCAGATTTTTTAAGGGCTATCGTGTTTAAAAAAAACTATAAAATTTAAGCTTTCAAACTATAACATTAGCGGGTACACGAAAGGTGCTTTATTTTCTTTAATTTAGTTGTAACAACACCAAACCAGGCTATCAGCAATTTTTTATATTACCATGAAACATTAAACAAACAGTTAACAATGAACCTGCAGATTGTAATAGCTTTTTTCATCATTATCCGGTTGCGCAAAACATTTAAAACAAAGACTGAGCTTCCTGGATGGGATAAAATTTTAACAGGGTTATTGTTTACCTGCGTTGCCCTTTTTGTAATGCAGCTTTCGTTTCATTTCTTAACACCCTTCTCACAATGGCTGGCACACGGGATGATACTTGTTGTTATCGGGATCATTTATTCAAATGAAGAATTCCGCAATGCACGACCCACATTATTTGCGGTACTGCCACTGATTGTGGTAAGCTTTGCCGACGACTTCCTTAAATTAATAAGTCATTCATGGTCTGTTTCTTTTCATGAAGTATTTAAAGCAGCCAGCTTCTTTGCCATTGTATGGATGGTGACCCTTTTAATAATCAACAATAAACAAAGAAAAGCACTTTTAAAAGAACAGTCAAAAACTCACGAGGAAGAACAGAAGAATAAATTTATGGCCACCATGAAAGCCGAACTGGAAGTACAGGTGGCAGAACGCACAGCGGAACTTACCAGCCAGAAAGAAACGCTGGAAGAGGCGTTAACAGAGTTAAAGGCCACGCAGGCACAGTTGATACAATCAGAAAAACTGGCCTCGCTGGGAGAACTGACTGCAGGCATTGCACATGAAATTCAAAACCCGCTCAATTTTATCAACAACTTTTCCGAAGTAAATACTGAACTCATTACAGAAATGAAGCAGGCCATTGAGCAGGGAGAGCTGGAAGAAGTAAAAGCCATCGCAACCGATATTGCAGCCAATGAGCAAAAAATAAATCATCATGGCAAAAGGGCTGATTCTATTGTAAAAGGGATGCTGCAGCATAGCCGTAACAGCAACGGCATTAAAGAACCAACTGATATTAATAAACTGGCGGATGAATATTTAAGGCTGGCGTATCACGGCCTGCGGGCAAAGGATAAGTCATTTAACGCCACGATGAAAACAGATTTTGACCGGTACATCCCCCCCATTAATATTATTCCGCAGGATATTGGGCGGGTAATTTTAAATTTAATTACCAATGCGTTTTATGCAGCCCCCCTGCCCCCCGAAGGGGGGTTTAAAGACCCTGAGTATAAACATGTGCCTACTGTTTGGGTAAGTACCGCGTTAATCCCTCCGCCAGTTGGCGGAAACGGGGGGGCCACCGTTACCATTTCAGTAAAAGACAACGGTCCGGGTATTGCCGGTAATATCATTGACAAAATATTTCAGCCATTCTTTACTACCAAACCAACCGGACAGGGAACAGGACTGGGACTGAGCATGAGTTATGATATCGTAACTAAAGGGCATGGCGGACAGTTAACCGTACAAACAAAACCGGGAGAGGGTACAGAATTTATAATACAATTACCAGCATAAATTATATATATTTAACCAATGAAAATATTAGTAGTAGATGACGAAAGAGATATCCAGACGCTCTTCGAACAACGTTTCAGAAAAGAAATAAGAGAAAAATCTCTTGAGTTTGTATTCGCCTTTTCCGGGGAAGATGCCCTGATTTATTTGAATAAACACGAGCATGAAGCTGTGCTGATATTATCCGACATTAATATGCCAGGCATGAGCGGGCTGGAGCTGCTGGGCCATATAAAACAAAAATATCACAAACCACCACCATTGGTAATGATGATAACCGCTTATGGCGACGCAGAGAATTTTAATATGGCCAAACAACTGGGTGCCGATGATTTTTTAAGCAAGCCGGTTGACTTTACTTTATTAAAAGAAAAATTTAAACTGATTCACTGATGGCAAAAATATTAGTAGCAGATGATGAAGCAGACCTTGAAATGCTCATCAAACAAAAATTCAGGCAGAAGATCAGAGAGCAGCAATATGAATTTATTTTTGCAATAAATGGCAATGATGCATTGGAAAAAATTCAGCAGCATCCGGATGTGGATATTGTATTGAGTGATATCAATATGCCGGAAATGGATGGCCTTACCTTACTTACCAGGCTTAGTGAATCGAGCCCGTTAATAAAATCAGTGATTGTTTCTGCCTATGGCGATATGGAAAATATCCGCACAGCGATGAACCGTGGAGCTTTTGATTTTATAACCAAACCAATCAATTTTGAAGACCTCTCATTAACTATCATAAAAACGATTAAGCATGTTACCCAGTTAAAGGAAACACTAAAAGCCATTAAAGAAAACAATATTCTTAAAATGTACGTGGATGAAACAGTATTGAATTTTATGGGCAGCCATGAATTTGAATCCTCGCTTACCGCCAACGACACCATCGAGGCTACCGTAGTGTTTATTGATATCTGCAGCTTTACATCCATCAGTGAAAATGAATCGCCTGATACCGTGGTTAAATTATTGAATAAATATTTTGACGTGATGGTAAAAGAAGTGATCGCCAATGAAGGGTATATTGATAAATTTATCGGCGATGCCATCATGGCCGTTTTCAGGGGCAAATATCATTTAGACAGGGCCATTGATGCATGCCTTGCGGTAAAAGCACAAATAGAAAAATTACCGGCGCTGTATGCGCAGGCATTTATACCCAAGGTTTCTATTGGCATCAACAGCGGCGAAATGATTTCCGGCAATATCGGCGCTGCCAGTTTACGGCGGCTGGATTACACCGTAATCGGAGATGCCGTCAACACCGCACAACGCCTGCAGGCCGCTGCCACCCCTAACCAGATACTGATAAACGAACACACCTACGAAAAAATAAAAGAATCTTTTAACTGCCGCAAAGTGGGTGAAATAATCCTTAAAAACAAAGCCAACCCGATGAATGTTTATGAGGTGCTGGATTGATGCGTTATCACCTGCATATTATTCAATTGTCTTACAAAAGACAAAGGCTTATTGGAATTTATTATTTTGGAATGATTACACGATGCGGGAATTAGTAATCGGTAGAGGAAAGACCTTCGACCTGCACCTAATCCAGCAAAATAAATTCAATGAACTTTTTTAATTACCTGATGTTTGTTTTTTTGATAATGGCGGGTATTTCGCTTTGGTACAAAGTCCGGTATCATTTGAATACTAACAATATAAAAAAGCAGTACCGTGTTTTGTCGTTTTTTAATAGATATTTTACGTTAACTTATCTATTACCATTAACTATAAAACAGAATGACACTTTAGAAAACAATTTGAGAAAACGAGCAAATTTAGCTTTGTTAATTTTCTATTTAGATATCATTTTTGGATTACTTGTATCTTTATTTACTAAATAATCCAAGAGGTGCCAGAGTATAAGTGCAGGATAAACAAATACCCAATATGAGCGTGAGTGCATGCTAAAAATAAATATAACAATCAGGCAGGAATGAAAATTCCTGACATTCTTTTCCGCTCAGCAATTTCTATCGATCGTTTTAATTACCGCCGACACAATGCGATCTACTCATGAATACACAGTATCGGAATAGTTGTATGATACAACAATTGCTGCGTCTGGCTCCGGGCGAATATTTTTTGTACGAGAGAATGTTTTTTTGGTATTACAACTACCCAGTCTAATTTGGAATGAATAGCAAAATTGTTCAATCCTTCAATAATATCCGCAGACTCAATGCTGTGATATTCCGGCTTAAGATCTTTCAGCAATTCCCTTAAAATAGTACTTTCGTACAGCATGCCAGGTTCAAAATTCAGATTTTCAAAATCTACATTTAATACATGCAATTCCGCCCTGAAATCTGTTACAATTTTTTTGAGCAATGCCAATGGTGTAGTTTCAATTACTTTTTTATAATCGCATGCCAGCCCAATCCGGCGGATAGGAATAAATTCGGCCTTGGGTGGTACTACCAAAATCGGGTATTTTAAATAATGAATTGCCTTGATAGTATTGCTGCCAACAATTAAGCGGGTCAACGCGTTTTTACCTGAAAGGCCCATTACCACAAGACTGGGTTCAATTTCGCCACACAATGACTGGAGGCCCGCTTCCAGTGTGGCCATTTCTGCCTTTACATTGATGGTGATACTGCTCCGCAGCTTTGCCCTTGTATTTTCTTTCAGAATTTCCAGTTCATGCAAAGCAGCTTTTTGCATTTCGCCCACATCAAATACCGGGTAAGCATACTCGCTTAAAGCAACCGGAATTTCGTATGCATTGTACAATAAAAGATCGGCACCGTAAAATGCAGCCAGGTTGCCTGCAAACTCAGCCGCGTTAGCCGCTGTTGTTGAAAAATCTACAGGAACTATTATCGTTTTCATGTTAACTGTTTTAGAGTTTAAAAATAGCATTAAACGGTATCCTTTGCCTATGATATCAATCACTTTACAATATGATTTTTGTTTAAATACCAGGAATTTTTCTTTAAGGATTAATACCATTTTAAAAGAAAAATACAAATCCTATTTATTAAAAAAGTATATTTAAAAAAGTATTTTAAAACACTTTTATTCGATTTGAAACTGCCGTCACCTTCGGCTGTTGAAGCCGGTTAAAAAAATTTTTAATGAATAAATTTTTACTTTCTGCAAAACAATTGCAACAATTTTTAAGGCAATATTTTGAATGTTTATTTTGGATTACTGCACTTGCTTTGCTTTTTTTTATGCAGGTGGATAATGATGCTGCATCCCTGTGTATGTTCAGGTGGCTCAACATTCATTCATGCCCCGGCTGTGGTATTGGCCATGCCATACATGATGCGCTCCACCTGCAACTGGCCACTTCCTTTCACCATCACCCGCTGGGTATTGCAGCTGTAATTATTATTGCTAACCGCATAAAACAATTATCATTAACACCTAAATTAAAAATACAATGAACCCCAATTTAATTGCACTGATCCCTGCTGTCGAGGCCGATGAACTGGCCTTTTTACAAGCTTTTACAAAAGACCTTCCGGAAGATAAACTGCACCTTTTTATTTCGTTGTACAATGGTAAACGTAAAAGAACTGATACCATATTAATTTGCTGCCTGCTGGGGTTTGTTGCGGCTGCTGGCATTCAGCGGTTTGTAATAGGGCAAATCGGTATGGGGTTCCTGTATTTTTTTACCGGTGGTCTTTGCCTGATTGGAACCATTGTAGACATCATCAATCACAAGGAACTTACATTTGAGTTCAATCAAAAAATGGCCATGGAAGCAATGGGTATGGTGAAAGGATTTTAATGGTGAATGGTGAGTTGTCAATGGTGAATGGGTGTGTTATCTTTAGTTATTAAAATCATTACAGTTGCAATAATCCAAACTTGTGCAATCCGTTCACCGGTTTGTTATCCCAAAAAAGCTCAAAGTCTTCCAGGGCATTGGTTTCATAGCTTTCTTTTACTTCCCGAAGTGTGTAAGTTTTGCTGTTATCAACACATAATTTTTCCAGCATACCTGCCAGCCAGTCTCCCTGCTGTTCGCTTACTTTTATGCTGGTGGTTTCTTTTTTATTTTGAAAGATCAGCTCAGCCATTGCCCAGTGATTGCCTTTTTTTGATTTGATAAAATGTACAACCGCCGGCTTGTGCCCCAGCCATATAATTTTTGCAGCATGCTTTGCATACTCTGCCTCCACCTGTTCCAGCGCATGTAAGATATAGTCAGGCGCCACCATGGTTTTAGGCACTTTAAAATCAAACCATTTTTGTAAGGGATAATCAAAGCAGGCACCGTGCATGTAATTAAGCAAAGACTTTTTTAAACCAAAACTAAATATTGGATGATCTGCACCTGTGGGATCGGTGTGCTCAATATCATTGTTGGCAAAACTGCCCATGGCATCGCTTACTTTTTTTACTTTATATTTTTGCGGATCAAGCCCAACAGGGCTGTGTGCCGTCATAGTAAACTGGTGCCAGAAGGCGGACTGGAGAATACCGGCTTCAAATAATTGCCTTACCATTTCCAGCGAGTCAATTGTTTCCTGCGCTGTTTGCGTGGGAAAACCATACATCAGGTAAGCATGAACCATGATGCCTGCATCAGAAAAATTTTTATTAACCCTTGCCACCTGTGCCACCGTAATTCCTTTTTTTATCAGCGCAAGCAAACGGTCAGAAGCTACTTCCAGCCCACCGGAAACAGCAATGCAACCCGATGCTTTTAGCAAAAGGCACAAGTCTCTTGTAAAACTTTTTTCAAAACGAATGTTCGTCCACCAGCTTACCGTTAATTTTCTTTTTATAATTTCTATGGCCAGTGCCCGCATTAAAGCCGGTGGTGCAGCTTCATCTACAAAGTGAAAACCATTTTGCCCGGTTTGCGCAATGATTGTTTCCATCCTGTCGCAAAGCAGTTGTGCCGCGATGGGTTCATACAATTTTATATAATCTAAAGAGATATCGCAGAAGGTACATTTGCCCCAATAGCAACCATGCGCCATGGTGAGTTTGTTCCAGCGGCCATCACTCCATAAACTATGCATGGGGTTAATTACTTCAATGGCAGAAATATATTTGTCTAATAACAAATCGCTGTAGTCAGGTGTACCAACCTGACCCTGTTTATAATCGGTGCAGGTTGCGTTATTGATGTAAGTAACCTGGCCATTAACCAATGTAAAAGTTCGTTTAAGCTGATCAATATTTATTTTACCATCCAGGTGCAATAACAGGTTTTCCAGCGGCGCTTCGCCATCATCCAACGTTATAAAATCATAAAATTCAAATACCCGTGCATCTGATAAAGAACGCAGCTCCGTATTGGCAAAACCTCCGCCCATGGCTACTTTTACGACAGGGAAATGTTTTTTAATAAATTGCCCGCAACGAAGAGAAGTATATAAATTACCGGGGAACGGTACAGAAATAGCTACCAGCGAAGGATCAATTGCATCCATTCTTTTTTGCAGAATATCAATCAGTATGGTATCAATATAAGTGTGCTCCGCTTGCAGCGCTGCATACAATTCATCAAAGCTATTTGCACTTCTCCCGAGTTTTTCCGCATACCTGCTAAAACCAAAATGTGTATCCACACATTCGGTTATCATATCACTCAAATCTTCCAGATACATTGTTGCAAGGTGCTTTGCTTTATCCTGTGTGCCCATGCTTCCAAAGGCCCATTTTAAATCATCCAGTTGCGCAAAGCGACTGGCTTCGGGTAAAAAATCTCTCTTGCCAATCAGGTGTGCCAGGGTTGGATTTTTTCCCTGCAGAAATAAAATAACTGCATCAATGGTATTGATATACTCCTGCTGCAAAACAATTATTCTAACGGCATTGTCAGACCAATCTTTCCCTGAATTTTTAATGGATTGAAATAAATTGATCAGCCCCTGTTTACTGAAAATAGCCAGGGTTACTTCAATACCAAGGTCGGACTGAAATGAGCCGATGTGTTTTGTATTTAAAAAACCTTTCAGATACGCAGTAGCGGGATAAGGAGTATTTAACTGTGTAAATGGCGGCGTTATTAAAAAAACAGGAGCGCTCAAATGATGTATATTTATCTGCAAAAATATCGGTTAAAAATTAAATGATAGGTGCTGCTGTATTGTGGTTATTTTACCTGCCCACGCATTCACTTAAACGGCACAAAAAAAGCATCACCTTTCTGTAATGCTTTTTGTATCTGTTTTATTAAAAAGATTTACTTACCTCCAAAAACAGATTTTAAAATACCGGTAACCTGTGCGGCAGGGTCTTTCCTTATTTTTTGTTCTTCCAAACTAATGTTTAAAAATAAACCACTCAACGCTTTTTCAGTAACATACGCTGTAAGATCGGGATTTACTTTAGTTGCAGAAAACTTGTTGTAATTGCTGAAAACATCTTTCCAGTATTTTGTTGCATCTACCTTCACCAGGCTTGCTTCAATTACAGGTCTGAATTTTTCGGTGAGTTCCATGGTAGTTGTTTTTCTTAAATAATCGGTAGCTGCAAAATCGCCTCCCTT
Source organism: Ferruginibacter sp. (assembly GCA_043740775.1). GTDB lineage: Bacteria > Bacteroidota > Bacteroidia > Chitinophagales > Chitinophagaceae > Ferruginibacter. The sequence continues at coordinate 8,287 of JAYUBR010001068.1, forward strand.
TAAAATCTGTAATCCGTCAGTAACACTCATTTGTTTAATGGAATTCCAAAAAATATTTCCAACACCACTCGCTGCATCTTCCGCTGCTCTGTTCATGGATAAAATAGCCTTATCAACCAAGCTTCCCATGCCCAGGTTGCGCAGGTTCTTTTCTACCTTCTGTGCTTCGGCAGGCATTAGTATTTTAATGGCGGCATCACCAAAAAAGCCATTTGCTTTACTTAATTTTTTGCTGCTGCTGTCTGTACCAACCCTTAACGCTTCTTTTAAACCGGCAATGATATCATCGTTGCTTAAACCTTTGCCAATGCCAGAAGAACTATTACCAGGACTAACATTGTCGAGAATACTTTTACCTGAAGCGCTGTCTTTTTTTGTTACTTTATTCATCAGTCCTTTTAAACCCTGTGCATGTGTGGTTGCTGTAAAAAGTGTAACAGTAATAATAGAAGTAATGATTTTTTTCATATAATATTTTGATTAGTGGGACAAAATTAGCACTGTAAGCTTTAATATGCTTATTTAGTTTTTATCTTTATTTCTTTTAACAATTTCAATAGCATGGTACAAATATCATTTTGGGAGAAAGAAAGTTTTTTTGCACCGCAGGATGTAATCATCGTAGGCAGCGGTTTTGTTGGTTTGTGGAGTGCGCTGCACCTGAAATTAAAAAACCCCGGCTATAAAATAACAATTTTAGAAAGAGGTATTATACCCACTGGTGCCAGTACCCGAAATGCGGGGTTCAGTTGCTTTGGCAGCCCCGGCGAATTGGTGGCTGATACCGCAACAATGGGAGAAGATAACATGTGGCAACTGGTAGAAATGCGTTACCAGGGTTTGCAGCAAATAAGAAAAAATTTTACCGATGCCGCAATTGATTATGATGCCTGCGGCGGGTATGAATGTTTTTCAAAACAATCTACAGACTGGACCGAATGCGCTGACAAACTTAACTGGCTGAATAAAGGATTACAAAAGATTACCGGCGAAAAACATTTATTTAAAATCGCCGATGAAAAAATCGGCACATTTGGGTTTAAAGGCTTTGATCATCTGATAGAAAACAAACTGGAAGCAGGTATACATTCCGGAAAATTAGTGCAGGCGTTGTTACAAAAAGTGCAGGGCCTGGGCGTACAGGTTTTAACTAATATTGAAGTAACTCGTTATGAAAGCCATTACAATGGTGTACAACTACACACATCTGTTGCAGGTAGTCCGGAAATGAATATCTCTTTTACTGCAAAACAATTATTGCTTTGTACCAATGCGTTTACAAAACAATTGCTGCCGCAAGCTGATATCATCCCTAACCGCGGACAGGTACTTATTACAGCCCCCATCAGTAACCTTTTGTTTAAAGGAACATTTCATTTTGACCAGGGCTATTATTATTTTAGAAATGTAGGTAACCGGTTGCTAATAGGCGGTGCCAGAAACAAAGATTTCGATAAAGAGAATACGCTGGAGATGCAGACTACGCCTGTTATACAGGCTGCTCTGGAAAATTTTATACAAGAGTATTTATTACCGGATACAACCTACACTATTACAGATACATGGAGCGGTATAATGGCCATGGGCCACCAAAAAACACCCCTTATCCAGGCCATTGGCAACAATGTATTTTGCTGCGTGCGTATGAGCGGAATGGGCGTAGCACTGGCTCCAATAGCGGCGCAAAAAGTTACTGAGTTAATCAGCAGTTGATGATTTATTCTTTAATGAGTTTTTTTGTAACTCTGGTTGTTCCTTCCTGGATACTGAATATATAAACACCTTTGGCAAACCCTGCTACATTGATATTTGTTTTTACTGAATTGACTGTACCGCTGTAAACTTTATTTCCCGTTACATTAAAAATATTGATTGTTTTTAAAACAGATGCTTTTAATTCACCGATGTATTCAATTGTTACAATTGACTGCATCGGATTAGGATAAATTTTTAACCCGGTAAATTGTTGTACAGCAACCACGGTATCAATAACGGGTAAAGCCCCCCACTGAGCCAGGGTGCTATCGCAGGCAAAAGACAACAGGAAAGAATTGCGTATATTATTTTTTGCAAACAAGGCCCGCATTCTTATTTTTTGACCATTTGTAAAAAGGTTCATACAATCATCGTTTGTAAAATCCATAAAGTTCATATACATGTCGCCGTTACCATCAGGAGAGCAATTGGTTACATGCGGAAACGTAGGGCAGCCATAGTTATAATATTGCTGTACAGGTGTATCATCTACTTCATCGGTACCGCAGATGGCATCGCCCCAGATATGCTTCAACCCAAGCCAGTGGCCCGTTTCGTGGGTAGCGGTCCGGCCTTTATCGAAAGGAGAACGTATATTGCCGGTTGTTCCAAAAACATCATAAGCTATCACTACTCCATCTACAGCAGCAGGGCCGCCGGGAATACTGGAGTAACCCAATGTTCTTCCACCCATATTACAAACCCAGAGGTTGAGGTAGCGTTTACAGTCCCATGCATCATCACCACCCTGGGCCGCATATTTCATGGCATCTTCAGGCGAAAAAAAATCTGTGCTGGTATATTTTCTTATGATGCCGGTTGTTCTTCTTCCTTGCGGATCAACCTGTGCCAAACAAAACCTGATTTTTGTATCAGCAGCCAGCGTTGCAAAAACTGCAGGCGTATTTATTCTGTCAGCATTTAAATTACTGTAATCATTGTTTAACACAGTAAGTTGCGATTGTACCTGGGCAAGGCTTATATTTTGATCGGGTGTATTGTATAAAATATGTATTACCACAGGCAGGTAAATAATTTCATTGGCTACAATATCCCTGGCAGTATTATTATTGGAAACTGCTCCTATTTGTGCAGCCGCTTTATTGAAAGAATTTTTGATTGAAGGATCAGCAGCAATTAATTGTTGGATATACCCGGCGGTGCCGCAATTGCGCTGTGCTTGGGCAACAGTCATCACCTGCATAAAAAATAAAATAAAGACGGATAAACCTTTCATAAACCAAAAATTTAAAGTGCAAAAAAATAATTTGGCTCATGGGGATATATTGATACTGATCACAGGTATTGGAGATACGGGCATTGGCCGAACAATAGAAAAGATGGGATTTATAATCTCAGAATAAAAAGCAGACGGTATTAATTAATTGGAGTGGTTTGTAAATATCCGTTTCAGAGATAACATAAAAATAGGGATAATATGCTTACCGGCAAAAAATATTTGCATTCTTTTATTGCAACGAAAGGTTTAAACCTGTTATGCTTTAGTATTTTTGCCCCTAAACCGAATTAATTTTAATGACAAAGTATTTACTATTTGCAGCAGTATTGCTGCTTGCTGCCTGTAACAGCAGCAACAAGTCCGAAGAAACAGCCACTACTGAAACGCCCGCTAGCGGCATTGCCGCACCACAGAATATCAACTTAAATATTATTGGTATTTATCCTCATGATACCAGCGCATATACTCAGGGGCTTGAGATTTACAATGGTAAATTGTATGAAGGAACGGGGGATTATGAAACCTCTTCACTAAGAATCACTAATATCAAAACCGGTAAGGTAGAGCACAAACACATGATGGGTAGCAGTAAAATTTTTGGCGAAGGCATCACCATTTTTAATAATAAAATTTACCAGCTTACCTGGCAAAGCCATGTGGTAAATGTGTATGACCTGAATAATATTGATCAGCCAATAAAAACATTTACCTGGCCATACGAAGGCTGGGGCATTACCCATACTTCAACCGAACTGATCATCAGTGATGGCTCTGCCAATTTATATTTTGTAAACCCCGATAATTTTAAAATAAGAACCACCACCCAGGTTACGGATAATATCGGCCCTGTAAATAACCTCAACGAGCTTGAATTGATCAATGGCTTTGTGTTTGCCAATGTGTACCAGTCTGATTTTATAGTAAAGATTGACCCTGCAAATGGCCATGTGGTGGGGAGAATAGATTTGCCCGGCTTAAAGGATCAGTATTTTAAAAACCAGGTTGTTCC
>JAYUBR010001069.1:0-1073 GCA_043740775.1 Ferruginibacter sp.
GTAATAATTGTTGACAATGGTTCATTGCTGTTGAATGCATCTATCACAGAAATAGCTCACAAACTTTGTTTTAAAACGATTAGCGAAATAACCGATAAAAATAAAATTTTATATTCGGAGGAATCATTGAAAGGATACTCGGTAGTGATGGAAAACATCCATCATGAAGATTCTAAAATAGACCTGGAACAATTATTCAACGGCATTACGGAAAACCCGGAAAAGGCAAAAGCCATTTTTAAATAAATATTTTAACGATGAACAACACATTTAACCTGCAACGATTCGGCTTGCTGTTTAAGAAAACCCTTCTCGAAAGACCAATGCAAATGTTTGGATTTACTGGATTGTTATTGGCGCTTATATTGATAATTTACGCCATCACAAAGACGATGGCCGGATTTTCAGTTGCTCAAAACCTAACGTTTTTATGGGGACTAATAGGCGGTAGCTATTTTATGGCGTCTTTTGTTTTTAGTCATTTTTCTTCCAATGCCATTGGCTCATCCTATCTTATATTACCAGCATCACATTTTGAAAAATGGCTTTGCGGAATTTTGATTACAGGCATTTTATATCCCGTAATATTTATGCTTTTTTACCGGTTGATGGATGCTTCTTTTGTATCAGTGTTTCACAATAGTCTTGATCCGGCTGCGCCATTTTATAAAGAGCGCTACGAATCAGTTAACGCACTTTCTTTTAATGGTTTTTTTGCATGGAAAGTATATCCAATGTTTCTTTTTGCAATAAGTGCCATGTTAACAGGCTCGTTGTATTTTAATAAAGCAGGGCTAATAAAAGTTTCGCTCATTATATGTGGACTGTTAATTGGCCTCTATATGTTAAACCATTTTTTTGCAAGAATAATTTTCGGTGGCCCGATAGTAGATGCCTGGCCGTTTCACTATGTTATGGTGCCGGTGGGCAAGTTGGATGGTTCAATTCTGCTGCCTGAAAAAATTGAGAATTTGGCATTCAACATCATTAGCTATATGTTTCCTGCAGTATTATTTGTAACATCTTTCATACGTTTGCGTGAAAAGGAATTTTAATTTAACTGTATGGACTTT
>JAYUBR010001070.1:0-1073 GCA_043740775.1 Ferruginibacter sp.
CCTTTAAAAGAAACAGTTGTAACCTGTGCAAACTATTTATGCGCAATAAAAACAGGTAGCCGGTGGTCGGTTATAATATTTTGTATAAAACTGTTTTTAAAAATCTGTGATATGCCAGAACGGCCATAAGAGCCACTCACTAATATGGCAGATTTTTTTTCCATCACCCAGTTGCTGAAATCTTTTTTAGGATCAGCATTCAGCTTGAATAAAGTAAGGTCGCTGAAATGCCGGGCAGCGAGTTCTTCTATCTGTATTTTATCGGGAATATCTTTTGTTGCATCTTTATGGGCATATACCAGCATGGTTTTTCTGTTGGTTAATTCAGGAAAAAGACAGGCAAATTGTTTAATGGCAAATACGGCTTCATCACTTCCATCATAAGCCAGTATTATGCTTTCAGGAAAATCATATTTTTCCGGTACCAATAGTACCGGGCAGGCTATATCATGCAGCGTGTCGCGTAAATATTCGTTGGGCATATGTGTACCCATATTTTTGTAAAATACTTCACTTCCGATAATAAGCAGATCGGCAAAGCGGCTTTCTTTTTTTAATTCCGGCAAGGCAAGATCATAAAAATCTTTATGTACCCTGAAGTCGATATTATTGCTGGTGCATTGCTTTTCAAAGCGGGCAATATTTTGCTGTACCAGTTCTGCATCACCTGTTTCCAGTTGCGGAATAAATGGTACGCTTACACCATCTGCATAGCTCCATAAATAACCTATTTCTGCCTGTGGTAAAAAAATACCCGTCAATAAAACGGGCTGCAATTGATTTAGCCTGCGGGCAAATTCAAAAGCTCCTTCAGAAAAATGTGTGCCGTCAAATGCAATGATGATCTTTTTCATAATAAATATTTATAGCATTTATTAGCTGGTTAAATGATTGAAGCAAAATAAAAATAATACTGCACCAGTTAAATGACCTCAGATAAAGATTGAAGTGATTTTGGTCAGGATAATTGGGGGGAAGTTTACTACATTCTTAAAGCAAACAGAAATGGTTAACTACTGTGTGATTCAAACCTGTTAAAAATTATTTCAAAACAATTGATTTTTATTGAAACC
>JAYUBR010001071.1:0-1072 GCA_043740775.1 Ferruginibacter sp.
TCACGTGGAGCCGATCTCAATCATGGATTATGGTCGGCTAAATTATTAACTGAAGATCCGCAACTCATTCAGGAAGTGTATTACGATTATTTAATGGCATGTACTGATGTGATTACCACTGCCAGTTACCAGGCCAGTTTTGAAGGATTTGCAAAGTATGGCTATACAAACCAACAAGTAATTGAACTGATGCAGTTAAGTGTAGTATTGGCTGTTACCGCCAGGGCAGATGCCATGAAAATTTTATCCCAGAAGGTAAAGCCGCTAATAGCCGCATCGGTGGGGCCTTATGGCGCATCGCTGGCAGATGGGTCGGAGTACCGCGGCAATTACGGCGTTAGCATCGAAGCACTAAAAACATTTCACCGCAACCGTTTAAAAGTATTGATTGGTGCAGGTGCCAATTTTTTAGCATGCGAAACAATTCCCTGTTTGGATGAAGCCATTGCCCTAATAGAATTGTTGACAGAATTCCCCGGCGTGAAGGCATGGATCAGTTTTAGTTGTAAAGACGAAGCTCGTATTTGCAATGGTGAAAATTTTGCAGATGCGGTTAAACTTGTCAGTCAATCTGACCAAATTATCGCCACCGGCGCTAATTGTACAGCACCCCAATTCATAGAGGTATTGATAAAAATTGCTGTTTCGGAAACAGACAAATACATTGTTGTATATCCCAATAAAGGTGGCGCATGGGATGCCGCCAACAAATGCTGGATACCAGGTTCAACCCATCACAACCATTTTATTGATGATGCAAAAAAATGGTTGGCATCCAGTGCAAAAATCATTGGTGGCTCTTGCAGAACAACTCCTGATGATATCAAACAATTGAAGCTGTTAGCTGTTTAAATTTTTGCTGGCACATTGTTGGCATGAAGATTAGACCGATGCATTTTTCAAATAGTTAAAAAATATTTTAAAAAAATAATTAAGAATATGGCGTTACTTTTTCAGCCCCAAAACATAAGAAGCATTCATTTAAAAAACAGGATCGCAGTTTCACCCATGTGCGAATATTCCGCTACTGATGGGTTTGCAAACGATTGGCACCTGGTACATCTTGGTAGTC
>JAYUBR010001072.1:0-1072 GCA_043740775.1 Ferruginibacter sp.
GTTGCTCCGCAGCCTATTGAAAACAAGATGAAGGAATCGCCCTTTGTAGAACAGATGATGATAGTGGGAGCGGAACAAAAATTTGTAGGAGCCCTGATCGTTCCGTCAATGCCCAATCTTAAAGAATGGATGCGTCAGCAGGATATACCCTTTACTACCAATGAAGCCGTGATTCACCATCCTGAAGTGCTGGAACTATACCGTAAACTGATTGACAGTTTCAATGAATTTTTTAATCATGTAGAACAAGTAAAAAGATTTGAATTGTTACCCAATGAATGGACTATTGATAGTGGGGAACTTACACCTACATTGAAGCTTAAACGCAAAGTGATTATGGAAAAATATAAAGATGCTATTAAAAGAATTTACAATTAATTCATCGTATTATCATTTGCTGATCTACATTCATCATTTACCTTTTTTCTCTTCCTAAAAGAATACCGATTTTTAAATTGAAACTAAAATAAGCATCGTTGTTTTTGGGATTACCTCTTATTTGACCGCCAATGGGATTAATTGGATATTTTGGATCAGGTAACCGGCGGTCGTTTAGCGCCAAGGCATCCGCCAATTGGTTTCCATTAAAATATTTCGAAAATAAAGAAGGATCAACATATCGTGTACTCAAATCGTCCAGGTAATCAGTTGTCAAAATCCGATACATAAATTCGGCCCTTAAGTTAAAAACAGAAGACAATTCATACTTCATACCAATACCAACCGGAAAATTTATTTGTTGTAATTTGTAAGGTTTTCTGTTGGGATATTCTGCAAAGCCCTGCCCTTCTGTGCTAAGGGGTTGCAAATCTACTGTTCTTCCATCTAATACGGTTTGCGGATTAAATGAAAAATAGCCAACACCCGCAAGCAGGTAGGGTGAAAGTACCGGCGGTTCATCATCCCTGCTGGCCCAGTTAATAAAAAGAAAAATCGGATAAAATTCAGCTACAAGCGATACCTCAGATATCCTGGAACTAAAACTTAAATTGCGGTTATACCTGGGAGTTGTTTCCTGAACAGGTTTTAAAATACTGTCATAAGCCTTTATATGACCGAAGCTTCCTTCTAC
>JAYUBR010001073.1:0-12276 GCA_043740775.1 Ferruginibacter sp.
GAAGTAACTTACCAGGCTACATTGAATTTAAATAAGATAATAGACAATAACTATTATCCTGTTGAAGAAGCAAGAAACAGCAACATGCGTCATCGCCCGATTGGGTTGGGTGTGCAGGGTTTGGCAGATGCATTTATTTTATTGCGCCTTCCTTTTGAAAGCGACCTGGCAAAAATTTTAAACAAAAATATTTTTGAAACTATCTACTTTGCTGCCATGACGGCGAGTAAAGACCTGGCCCTAAAAGAAGGCGCTTACGAAAGTTTCCATGGCTCTCCATTGTCAAAAGGAAAGTTCCAGTTTGATCTGTGGGATGTTCAACCGTCTGACCGCTGGGATTGGGAAAGTTTGAGAAAAGAAGTTGTAGAACATGGGGTAAGAAACAGTTTGCTGGTAGCGCCAATGCCAACTGCATCTACCTCACAAATATTGGGTAACAACGAATGTTTTGAACCTTACACTTCCAACATTTATTCAAGAAGGGTATTGAGTGGAGAGTTCATTATCGTAAACAAACATTTGCTGAAAGACTTAGTGAGCCTGGGTTTATGGAACAATGATATGAAGAACAGGATCATTGCTGCCAACGGTTCTATCCAGAAAATAACTGAAATACCGGCTGACTTAAAAGAATTGTACAAAACAGTTTGGGAAATAAAGCAACGTAATTTAATTGACATGGCTGCAGACCGCGGTGCGTTTATTTGCCAGAGCCAGTCGCTGAATTTATTTGTGGATAGCCCAACGTCTTCCAAGCTGACTTCTATGCATTTTTATGGCTGGAAAAAAGGATTGAAAACAGGCATGTATTACCTGCGTTCTCAGGCTGCCACCCAAGCAGTACAGTTCACCATTGAAAAACAAGGAAGCGAAGAAATGGCACCAGTGATACCGCAAATTACTGCGGATGAAAATAAAAATAATGTAGATGATATTGATACTGATTTTACCGGCCCAACCTGTACCATGCAGGACGGCTGTGTAAGTTGCGGATCGTAATAAATAATTTCACTCAAAGAGCGCTACGAAGACAAAAAACACAGTTTGTTTTTTCTGGCGTTCTTTACATTTGTTTATGCATTGTATATTTTTGTTTTGTTGTTTCATCGCGTGAAATTTAATTAGTTCTACCCTTATGGGTTTGCTTATTTTAATTGCTTTAATAGTTTACTGGATGCTTTCGCCGTACGCGTGAGCGGATATTAAAACTTTCGTAAATAAGGCTTACATTAGCTGTATTGGCGCAGGTATTAGGAATTACTTTTGGAGATACAAACGTTAGCAGAAATGCTACTTTTGATGCCATAATCAAAAATTAAGTTATCTTATAGTTAGCAAAACAAACATGGAAGAAATTGTATCAATCGCTGACTCTAATAAATTAAATAAGAAGTCAAAAAGTATAAGGCGAATAATAGATATTGTTGCAATTTTTTTTGGCTATATGTAATCACAAAGCTTTTTATTTATGATATAGATGCCTACTTGGTTAAGAATTATTTTCCACACGCAGAATGGCTTCTTACTTATAAGTTTTTCGTAATTCTAGCCATTCTCTGTTTATTTTGGATTTTTACTAAAAAGATTATATTAATCCTTTGGACACTATACGTTGCCTTCTATCCACTTATTTTGTTTTTTTGGAAAATCCCATACTTTGTTTTCAGTAGAAAGAGTTGGACGTTAGCAATTGCTTTTATCAATACAATCATTTCTTTCTTCAGCTCTTTAAAGTATAATTTTATAATTTTTTCAGCTTCGGCTATTTCCTTTTGTTTACTTTTCAATGTGACCAATTCCGTTGCGCTTTATTCTTTAATAGTTGCTTTTTTATTGCTAATTATTATTATTCATGTGAATAGATTTCTAACCATATTCAGGCCATCGTCAATGTATAAGATCCATCTAAAGTCTGTAAACTTTTTAATTAGTAATACTGAAAGAATGGTGGTTGTCGATGAAGAAGTAAAAAATTTACCAATTACCCAAATGACCGATATTCAGATTCAAAAATGGACGAACAATCTTCAATATATTGTAATTTTTAACCGTGGCTGTCATTTTTTTTCTTCAAAGCTTCAAGAATACCAAAAGAGTAACTTAAACATTGTTTTTTATTTATTAAATCTCTTTATTTTACTTTTTGTTACTGTTTTGTTTTTTGGTGGAATTAATTATGCACTATATAAAGTAAATCCGTCTTCATACTTGGTAACAGAAACTCAATACTTTTATGGTTTTATTTATTATAGTTTTAATACAATTTTCCTAGGTTCAATTAGAGAAATTACTCCCTCCGGCTCGGTAGCTCATACGTTGTGAATGATTGAAATTGTATTTTCTTTTTTATTGATCACTATTTTCACAATTCTTATTTTTAATATAAAAAGTAAAAAGCATACGGATGAACTTGACCATATAATAAAGAAATTTCGAACGCAAGCTGACAATATTGAATCAAGAGTGCAAAGCGAATATAAAATGTCAATTTTTGATGCAATACTGGAACTTGAAAAATTAAAGGGAAACTTGATAAAAGTTATTTACTTTCTATCTGGAAACTTAAACATAAAGGATGATTAAACATAATCCGCACATCAGCCAACATTAAGTACAATAGCCAAAAGCCCCCATAAAAAAGCCCTGCTTATAAAAAATATTTCGAGGTTTTCGCCACCTGATCTTTCAATGATAATGAAACTACTCACGAAACCCAGACACAGAAAAGAGCCACAACCAGCATCCGCTAACTGTAGCTTTCTTATTATTTTAGGCGATGGCAATAAACCTAAAATATACGTCCCTGCAGTGGTGTATCTGTTGCAAATCTTAATGAACAAAGATAATAATGAGCAAACCGCAGGTTGTGTGGCCGGGGTTTTTTATTTACCAATTTTTTCAATCTCCGCAATGTAAGCCAGGCCTATTGGTAATTCTATTTGATTGATCCAGACACTTTTTTTATCCATTTTTTTGATCTGTTTTTTTGCCACCATGTAAGAGCGGTGGATTCTTATAAAGTCTGCCAGTGGTAATATAGCCGCGGCTTCGCTCATAGTTAGGCGGGAAGCAACTTTACTATTGCCCAATACAAATTGTACATAGTTGCCGCAGCTTTCAATATATAAAATATCGTTTACTTCTACCCTTATTTGCTCGTACCCGCTTTTAATAAAAAGCGGTTTTGTATCCTTAAAACCCGCTGTGGCACTGCTTCTCAACAATAGTTGTTCCTGTGCTTTATTAACTGCACTTAAAAACCGGGCGAGCGAAAAAGGCTTTAATAAATAATCAATGGCGTCCAGTTCAAAACTTTGTACTGCATGCTCGCTGTAAGCGGTGGTAAATATTACCATTGGTGGATTGGAAAGCGATTTCAAAAAATCAATGCCGGAAATATCCGGCATTTTAATATCCAGGAAAATAAGATCAACTTTCTCTTTCTGTAAAAAGTCAATTGCTTTAAATGCATTGGTGAAAGTTGCCACCAATTCAATAAAAGAAATTTTTGATGAAAGGCTTTTAACAACTTCCAGTGCAATCGGTTCGTCGTCTATGGCAATTGCTTTCAGCATGGTGGGGTTTGTTTGTTCAAAAGTAAATCCTTCTTTTTAAGCAGGATCATTTTCGTTTTTTTAATTGTTCCAGTTTGTTACGGGTATCAGGAAAATCTCTCAGGGCCAATGCTTTTGAATAAGCCGCAATTGCCTGTTTTTTATCACTCATGGCATCATACAAATCCCCCATTGAATCATAGGCATTGAAGCTTTCAGGGTAATTATTCGTATTTATTTTAAAAAAGTACATGGCCCTGCCAAATTGTTTTGATCCCATTAACTGGTAGCCCAATACATTCACCATTTGTTCAGGCGGAAAAACCTTGTAGCCCATTTGTTTGCTCACTATTTTATAATGTGCAGTCAGGATGGTATCTGCTGTAAAAGCAGGATCAAAAAATTCCTGGTAAGGAAAATTAAAATTGTAAAAAGCAAAGATGGAACGAATTGCATCATATGTAGCAACCAATGGTACAGCGCCATGATCATAGTCCGGGTAATATTTCCAGTTAAAGGACAACCCGTTTTTTGTATTGGCTGCAAGGCAATGCCCGAGTTGTAAAATAGAACGGATATGAAAACTTATCGGGCCGGTGTCTTTCTGAACCTGCAAAGTATCCATTCCTTTGGTCATTGTATTTGCCACAGCAAGAAAAAGTGAGTGGCCTTCAAAATTATTTTTCTCCAGCACTGCTGTTGCCTGTTTTAATAATTTTTGATTATCCCAAAACATACTTGGATCAATGGCTACGCAGGCATTAAATAAGCCGGTATGATTTATTAGTATGTGCATGGCCATTAACCCGCCAAATGAGTGACCGATTAATAAACGATATGGAGCGGTTGGGTATAAAGAGTCAATATGCGGAATCAGTTCTTTTTGTATAAATGAAATAAAATTTTCGCCACCACCTGAGTGTGCAGCAGAGATGCTATCCAGCATAGGAGCGGCGTTTACATGCGTAGGTGTAAGGTCACGGGTACGGTCAGTATTCGGTATGCCTACAACTATCATTTGTGGAAAAGAAATGTTACCACCACCTCCTCCGGCGGCCTGTATCATACTGGCAACGGTAGCAAAATTATTTTCATCCCCATCCAAAAGATATACTACCGGGTAATGCTGTTTTGAAAAAATGCCATCCGGCGAAGTTGTATCCGGCATGTGTATCCATATCTTCCGGTTTTCTTTTAAAATGGTTGAATATACACTGTCTCCTTTTCCTATTACAATGGTATTATTGGTTTGCGCATGTATGGATATGCATATTAAAATGGATATAGATAATATGAATGATTTCATTATAAATTTGTTTATGATGGTGGTGGAATAAATTATTAAAAGAGTTATGGCTCAATGGAGAGTTTTACAAAGAATTCTTTGCCATCATCATTCACCGCAACCTGGAACCTGCCGGGGTAAATTAATTTCAAACGTTCCAAAACATTTTTAAAACCAATGCCTGATTTTTCTTTTTCGGGATCGTTATCCGGCCGCTGATGCATACTGTTGCGCACTTCAAACAAAATATTTTTTTCATCGCAATGAAGATTGATCTTTATCCAAGATTTTTCTTTCAGGCTGATACCATGTTTAAACGCATTTTCTACAAATGGTATCACCAACATGGGGGCAATTGTGTGATTGCAGTTCTGCCCGTTGATATTGTCTTCAATGATAATTTCGGCAGAAGACTGTGTGCGTAGTTTTTGTAGCGCAATATAATTTTTGAGATATTCAATTTCACGGCTCATGTCAATGCGGTCGAGGTTGTTTTCATGCAACATAAAACGCATCATGTCTCCAAGTTTCTGTATGCCTTCAGCAGTGTGTGAGGCATTTTCCTGTAACGCCGTTCCGTATAATGTATTGAGGATATTAAATAAAAAATGCGGATTGATTTGTGAACGCAGGAACTGCAGATCAGCTTTTGATTGTACCAATTGCTTTTCCACAACTCTCAGCCTTAATATTTTTTCTTTATTAAAGCGATAATACATCCATGTTAGCGGTGTAATTATAAAAAGCTGTAATGCCCAGCTATATAAAAAAGCAGCAGGGCCATATTCATTAATCAACACCATCAAGGGAACTGCATAAACAAAAGATGTAGTCAATAAGCGGCTAATAATTTTGTTGCTGAAAAAAGAATTATCTCCCTTCATGGGAAAAAGCCAGTACACATTACTGATGAACATAGCAAATACAGCACTTATAACCAGCACATAGCTTGCAAAAATCTCTTGCTTCCCCTCCATATTAAATGCCAGTAAAAAAACAGCGATAGTACAAAAGATAATGAGCAGAAATGTTGTTGCTTTATTACAAACCGAAATATTAAATTCCCGTTGCTTTGATCTTTCAATAAAACGTATGATCATCTCCCGTATAAAAACATACAAACCGTATAAAGCAACGATAGATGCTGCGGCAAAGAACATTCCACCCAACCCCAATTGTGATTTTGGATTATTTTCATTGAAGAAGATAGAAAATCCAGGATAACTAAATTGCCACTGATGCCTGTAATAAGTGGCAATAGTAAACACAGTCCCTAACAAAAAGATGACAAGTAAAATTTGTACAAAAGCCCATGTATATTCGTTAGCTGTTTTTTTAGCAAGTCCCCCTAAAGACATTTTTGAAAATGACAACGAGATTTTTGACGTGCCGGCTTCCATTTTTTTTGGAAACAATAAACGGGGAATTGTATAAAGGTTAAACCACAAATAAGCTAAATAAACAATCAACCCAACACTTATATCTGGCAACAATGCGTTGCTGTAAAAATTAAACGGCGTATTTGTTTCTGTAAATGGCGTTGCAGCTACAGCCATTCCGTTGGGATATAAATTTAATAAGTACCCTGCGAGTGCTATTAACGCAATTGCCGTAACGAGTGCCAGTTCGTGTTGCCGCCATCTTACTCTCATTGTTTTTTATTTTTAACAAAGGTAGACAGTCCTTAAAATGAGTTATTGTATATGTGACGGAACCGGCAAAAAATGTGATGGAACCTGGATTGCACCTGTAATCTGGTGTGAACTTATAAATTTTCAGTAAGCAATGCCATAAACCTGTTGCGCCCAATCATCTTCGAACCAAGGCTTTCAAGGTGTGCAGTATACACCTGGCAATCTATCAGTGCTACTTTTTCTTTTTGTAACTGGCGAACATAATTGATGAAGGCGAACTTGCTGGCGTTGCTTACTTTACTGAACATACTTTCGCCAAAAAATACATTGCCCAGCCGGATGCCATACAGGCCACCCACCAGTTCTCCGTTCATCCAGGCTTCCGCACTATGTGCATAGCCTAAGTCATGCAACTTTGTATAGGCTTGTTCAATAGCAGGCGTTATCCAGGTGCCCTCCTGTCCCTGGCGGGTAATTGTTTTGCATTGTTGCAACACTTTGCCGAAAGCCCGGTTAATGGTAAAACGAAAACTGCCATTGTTGAGCACAGACTGCATACTTTTAGTAACTCTTAATTTGTCTGGAAATAATACAAAACGTGGATCGGGACTCCACCATACAATGGGCTCACCCTCGCTGTACCAGGGAAAGATGCCGCTGCGGTAAGCCAGCAATAGTCTGTCCATTCCAAGGTCGCCGCCAATGGCAATGATGCCTTCCGGTGTTGCCATTTCAACAGGTGGAAATACCAGCTTATCATTCAATACAACCATTTTGTAAAGATAAAATTTGTAAGTCACCAATCGGTAGGCTGCATATAAAATAAAGTTCTTCAACCGTTACGCTTCCATAAAAGTTGTCTAATGGTATGCGGTAAAAGAGGGCGACGCAAGGATGTTCCTAATTGCTTCTTAGCCAGGACCCAAAAAATAAAACTTAATGATTTCTTATTGGAGGATAATCAGAAGCAAAAATGAAGTGTTGGGATTACAAATAACTCCCCGGAATATAGTGCCGGTTTTTATGGGGAGGCTACCTTGCCATTTCCTCAATTGTAGCACCGATGCCCCGCTCTGTAATGGCATCGCACATGGGTTTCAGCAATTCGTAACTGCCCTCTTTAACCGCATATTTTCCTTTGCTGTCAATGATGATGGCACATTGTTCCGCCTGTTCAACTGAATGCCCGCAAACATCTACAAGGGTTTCTATCACCCAGTCAAAACTGTTTACTTCATCGTTCCACACAACCAGGCTATGGTATTCGTCCAGTTCGGTGAGTACGTCCACTTCTTCCTTAAATTTGGTATGGTTATTAGTAATTATCATCGCATGTGTTGCAAAAATAAGCCGAAATTTTGACGCGGCTATCAAACCGGTGCAACATAATCATCAGTAAATTTGTCATGGATATATAAAAGAGAGGATATTTTGCGTTAATGATCCTTGACCCTTAATACCAACTATGCTGCGGTTATCAAAAAAAAATAAAGGTGGACCACCTACGGTGGAGAAGCAACAGGCCATTATATTGCCCCTGCATTCTGCCAACCGCAGCCTCGATTTTTTGGTAGAACTGATTGACACGATACGTCCTGACAATGCAAAAGATATAGAGCAGGCCACGCTGCGTTTTAAAGTGTTGCTTTACCAGATGGGGCAGGACAGGAGCTCTCTTTTTTCGTTGCGCAAAGCCCTGCTGACCCAATTTTTAAAAACAAATATTGTAAATGCCTTAACGGAAAGCGGCATTGTAAGCAGCCGGGGATTTGTACAGGAACTAAGAGGCAAAATATTGCATAAAATATTGCCCGAGCTGCAAACACCGGATAATTTTTTATACGTTATTAACCGGATATTTTATAAAAAAAGAGATCATACCTGGGTAGAAGGAATTGACAACGATTTATGGATGCAGTTTTTTGAAGTACTTGGCATACAGATTAATATGACTGAACCTGCGCTGATAAAGCAGTTGCAGGGGTCCCTTCAAATACTCAGTTACCGCATTACCACGCTGGGACTGGAGAAGGAAATTACACAGCGATATGAAAATATTGAAAATGCCATCTTTCCTTTTTTGGAACAGAACAGGTGGGTGAATGAATACCTTCACCTGCATCATAGCGTTGGAACGCTGGATACGCAACGGATTTTACTCGCCAACATTACAGAAGCATTGCACAATTGTAATCAAACTATTCAGTGGATAAGGGAACAAAGAATAGCTTATGGCACCAGCCTTGCCCAAACATTTATTATTACCCGTTTGCAGCAACAGGTAAACAGGTTATTTATTATTCTGGATGTACTGGATATGGACAATTCGTTTAATACGCAGCGGTTTGTGGCTTATTTTAAAACGGTGGTACACAATGAAAACCGGAAGAATTCCATCCTTGAATTTTTGAGCGAAAACACCGGTTACCTTGCTTACCAGATTGCGGAACATGGCGGCCGTACCGGCGAGAAATTTATAACTACTACCCGCAAAGATTTTTGGCGAATGTTTAAAAGTGCAGCGGGTGGCGGCATCATCATTTCTTTTATCGGCATTATAAAAAACCTGCTGGCTAAAATGACCATGGCACCCTTCTGGCATGGCTTTTTGTACAGCACCAATTATTCGCTGGGGTTTATTTTAATACAGGATACCGGATCAACACTGGCTACCAAACAGCCTGCATATACGGCCAATAATGTAGCCAGCTCCTTCGATGCACAAAAAATTGGTGAACAACCTGACCTTAGAAATCTTGCTATTACAATCGGCAAAGTTAGCCGTACGCAACTTGCATCTTTTACCGGAAACCTTATCATTGTATTTCCGCTAACCTATATTTTAGCGTGGCTTTTTTTTGAAGCCACCGGTGTAAAAATCGCGGAAGGAGCAGCAGCACATCAATTGCTGGCCGATCAGCAACCACTGCATAGTTTAGCCTGGTTGTATGCCTGCTTTACCGGCTTTTTTTTATTTGCCAGCGGGTTAATTGCAGGGTATGTTGAAAATTATGTGGTATATGGAAAAATTGCAGAGCGCCTGCGCAACCTCTCTTCTTTTAAAAATAGTTTTAAGGAAAGGAGGCAGTATAAAATTGTGCATTATGTTGAAAATAACCTGGGTGCCCTGATGGGGAATATTTCGCTGGGTTTCTTTTTGGGCATGGCTGGTTTTATTGGAAAAACATTTGGCATCCCCTTCGATATCCGTCACATTACTATTTCTGCGGCCAACACCGCCATTGGTTTTTTTGGCCTTAGCAACCAGGTGGGTGCAAAGGAATTATGGTATACCATTATTGGCGTGATGGGGATAGGTTTTTTAAATTTTGCGGTAAGTTTTGGACTTGCATTTTTGGTAGCCGTAAAAAGCCGCGGCATTCATTTAAAAGAGTATCCACAGTTTATAGGCATCCTGTGGAGGTATCTGAAAAAATTTCCGCAGGATTTTATAAAAGCGCCCGGGCTGCGGACTGCAGAGCATTTATCGTAAATTTTTTTCATTGTAAATGTATATGGGGTTAAGCAATATTTTGTCCGGGCTAAGAAGCAATGTGGAAAATCGTTGCGTCGCCCTCTTTTACGGCATCATTTCAATGAGCTTCAGCCTGCTAACCTCAAAATCTTTTGAGTAACTAAAACTTCAAAATTAAAGAGATAGGGGAAACACTTATTGTTTTAAGTAAGCGGTCATCTGGCCATCAATTTTTTTATCCCACATTTCCTGCTTGTCTGCCAACTGACTGTTTTTAGTTTCTGCATCGTATGCATTTTGTTTTGCGAGTAAATCTGCCTGGCACTGGGTATAAATTTTTTCCAGCACTTTGTTATAATCCTTCATGGTATATTTAGCAGCCCTTAAATTATGTACAAACTGCATGGCATATAGGTAAGCCAAATCAAAATGGTGTTGCTCGTGGTTTAAAATGTAAGCGGTTTTTCGGTTATTTTTAACCCAACTATCATTGATGGAAAAAGTGCAGTCAACAGTTAAATGTAAAGTGGCTACATTATTTTCAGAATGAAAGGCCATTTTAAAACCAAACCCTGCATTGGTAATGGCAGCAGCTTCACTGCCTTTTACCGGATTTCCTTTAAAATCGTTCCAGGTTAATTTCCTGTCCGGGGTGTAGAATATGGAAGGCTTGTCAGCGTTTGCATCCGATGTTACATAATCAACATCTACCTGTAGCTTTTGCGCCGCCGCTGCCAGCGAACAAAGCAACATGATTAGCAAAAAGGATAAATATTTTTTCATATTAATTGATAAACGAAAATACAGTCAAATAGTATTGTTCCTGATTAAAGCTACCCATAATTACAATTATATTAACAGCAATCTGCCAGCGTTATTACTCCGTGTAATTAAGATCTTTGCCAAAAGTTTCTTCTGTAAAATAAGCTGCAATGATGGCAATGGCCATCACAATTACACCGGTTACCCAGGCTGCCGTTACGTATGGATGAGGCGTTGCAGCAAAAACTGTTTGCAGCCATTTGAAAACTAAAAATATAAGTGGTACAGAGCCCCGTACCATATTGGGTACAGTAGTGGCGGCTGTAGCCCGTAAATTTGTACCAAACTGCTCTGCCGCCATGGTAACAAAAATAGCCCAGAACCCGGTGGCAAAACCCAATGCGGCGCAAATAATATACATGCCTGCAGCAGTACCATTTTGCTGGTTAAAAAAGAAAATAATAGAAATGATGGTTAAGATATAAAAAATATACAAGGCTTTTTTTCTGCTTTTTAACCACTGGCTTACAAAACCAGCCAGTAAATCTGATATGGAAATAAAGGCATAAGCGACCATGGTAGATACTTTGGGCAATACCGTTTCGGTGATGCCAAACTCTTTTGCAAAATTATTGGAAAAGGCAATCAGCAAACCAATCACATACCAGGTGGGCAGGCCAATTAAAATAGCACATACGTATTTTTTAAAACGCTTTTTGCTGGTAAAAAACATAAAGAAATTTCCCCGGCTAACGCCCGATAGTTTTGTTTGTGTAAACATACCACTTTCAAATACTGAAATGCGCAGTATCAATAAGCAGAAGCCCAGGCCACCGCCAATAAAATAACACATGCGCCAGTTAAAACTTTGCGAAACAAAAAATGCTGCCACTGCGCCCAGTAAACCAATACCGGCCACCAATGAAGTACTCAGACCTCTTTTTTCTTTATTCACCAGCTCTGTTACCAGTGTAATACCAGCGCCTAATTCGCCGGCCAAACCTATGCCGGCAATAAAACGGGTTAATGCATACTGGTTAGGGGTTTGTACAAAACCATTGGCAATATTAGCCAGCGAATACAAAATAATGGAACCAAACAATACACTTAATCTTCCTTTTTTATCGCCCATGATGCCCCAGATGATACCGCCAATTAAAAGTCCCAACATCTGTATACTGATGATAAATTCGCCTTGTGTTTTTACCTGTGCAACGGAAAGCCCCATTTCGGTTAAACTATCAACCCGTACAATATTGAACAACAGCAAATCATAGATATCGACAAAATAGCCAAGGGCAGCAACCAGAACAGTAATTGTAAAAATCGAAGAGGAAGTTTTTTGCATGTGGAATCAGTTAATCAATGCTTTTGTTTTTCCTTTTTTTGTCAAGCCACAATTTTAAAAATATAGGCACAGTAGTAATTAAAACAATGCCCAGTACAATTACTTCCAGGTGCTGTTTTAAATCGAAATTAAATGCCTTAAAAATGAACTGCTGTAAGTAATGGCCGGCAAACAACATACTAAAAACCCAGGCCACACTACCGGCAATATTGTAAAAA
>JAYUBR010001074.1:0-3855 GCA_043740775.1 Ferruginibacter sp.
ATCTAAGTATCAGTGTTGATTGATTACTATCAACATGCTTTATCTTTAAACTCAAATCTATAAATTTTAATATTCGCATACCTTAAATAAATATGAAAAGAAAATTTATACCTGCAGGTATTTTTATTATGTTACTTGCTGCATGCAATACCAATAACGGTGGCGATAATGATAAAGACGAAGCAATTAAAACAACACCGGTAATTAATTATTCGCTGATAAGCGTTTATCCACACGACACGACTGCTTATACTGAAGGTTTTTTAATGCATGAGGGCAAATTATATGAAAGCACAGGATATACAGACGACCTGCCACAAACCAACTCTTTATTTGGAGAGGTTGATTTAAAAACAGGAAAAATTAATACAAAAGTGCAACTGGATACAAGTAAATATTTTGGAGAAGGCATTGTTTTTTTGCACGATAAATGGTACCAGCTTACTTACAAAACAAAAGTTGGCTTTGTGTATGCAGCCAACACATTCAAACAACTAAGCACCTTTGTTTTACCCGTAAAAGAAGGATGGGGAATGACAACGGACAGTACTTCGCTTATCATGAGTGAAGGATCGGATATTATAACGTATGCCGATCCGGTTAGGTTTATTGCTACAAAAAAAATTGCTGTTACAGACGAATCAGGGCCGGTACACCGGTTAAACGAACTGGAATATATCAATGGCTTTATTTATGCCAATATTTATGGCACACCGTACATTGTAAAAATTGATCCGGCCAGAGGAAAAGTGATTGGCAAACTTGACCTAAGCTCTTTAGTTGATGAGCAGAAAAATAAATTTCCGGGAGCTAAGGAAATGAATGGCATTGCTTACAATCCGGCAAATAATAAAATATATGTTAGCGGCAAAATGTGGCCTAACATTTATGAGATAGCATTTAATCACTAAAAAACTGCCTTCAAATTACGCTGAACAATTAAGTTTATCAATCCAGTGGTTAACCACTGCTGCAACCGCAGTAAGAAATTCAGTAACATCAGATGGCTTTGTAATAAAACCACCGGCATTATTTGCATAGGCAAAGTCAATATCATTTTGCGATGAGGAAGTGGTAAGCATCACCACTGGAATGTGTTTTAAATTTTCTTTTTCTTTTATAAAAGCCAATACCTGATGGCCGTTTTTTTTTGGCAGGTTTATATCCAGCAATATCAGCTCAGGCATTTCACTGTATGTGAGGCCTTCTTTATTTAAGAAATCAATTGCTTCCTTTCCATCGGTTGCTACGTTCAGGTTAAAATTTATTGCCGCGTTTTCAAGCGCCACTCTTGTAAGTAAAATATCACCTTCATTGTCTTCTACCAATAAAATACGGATAGGATTTGCCATGCTGTTTTATTATCAGGGTATTGTGATTTTTATTGTTGCTTTATTTTTTCGTTACAATGTTACACATCTTTTTATAATGACATTGCTTTTATTTTTTGATGGTAAAATAAAATGTTGTTCCTTTTCCCGGTTCCGATTGCAGCCATATTTTTCCACCCAGGTTTTCAATAATTTTTTTTGTAATGGCCAGGCCAATACCCGTTCCAGAAAACTCATTCTGGTTATGAAGCCGTTGAAAAATAATGAATATTTTACTAAAATATTCTTCTTCAATACCAATGCCATTATCCGCTACAGAAAATTGCCAGTATTCATTCTGCTCCGTGGCTGTTATCTTAATTTGCGTGGCAATATCCTTTCTTTTATATTTTAAAGAATTGCCCGCCAGGTTTTGAAAAACCTGCATCAGCGAAGACCGGTAACCATATAGAACAGGCAACTCTCCTATCTCAATAACGGCTTTATTTTCAACAATTTGCTTTTCAAGCAACTGTAGTATTTCATTCACCAACAAATTTAAATCAATCAATTCCATATTGTCTTCCGACCTGCCTACTTTCGATATTTCCAGCAAGTCAAGAATAATCTGGCGCATTCTTTTGGCTCCATCTACTGCAAAATGAATGTACCTTTTACCTTTGTCATCAAAATTATCCGCGTAATTAATTTCCAGCAAACTAAGGAAACTGGTTACCATTCTTAAAGGTTCCTGCAAATCGTGGGATGCCACGTAGGCAAACTGTTCCAGCTCCGAGTTGGAATCTGCCAGGGCTATTGCCTGATCCCGCAGATCCTGGTTTAATTTTTTTAAATTGATTTCGTTTTCCTTCAGGCTGGTAATGTCCTGTGTGGCTCCAATCATGCGCAAAGCTTTACCATTTTCATCGCGGATTATATACCCCTTGTCATGCACATACGCGTATTCTCCATTTGCTTTTAATAACCGGTATTCTTCATCCCAGTAAAAAGCATCGGTTTTTTCAAATACTGACAGCATGTATGCATTTGTAAAAGACACATCTTCGGGATGAACCAACGATGAAAATTCCGGGTAAGTATGCACACTATCTTCATTACCATATCCAAATAGTATTTTAAAACCATCACCGGCTCTGGTTATCTTTCCTGTAATAACATCAAAGTCCCATATAGAATCATTGGTAGCTTTTGCTACAAGGTTATATCTTTCATTGCTAATGCGTATGGTTTCTTCTGCCTTTTTACGCTCTGCTATATCCCTTACCAAAGAAAGTAACCGGCCATCGGTTAATAATTTGGAAGTGATTTCAAGGTGAATGAAATGGCCATCTTTTCTTTTCATTACCCGCTCACTGATTACTACTTTTCCTTCCTTCAAAGCGTCAAATTGAAGCGGCCGTTCTTTAATATCATTTTCAACAAAAAAATCATAAACTGACATTTGCAATAATTCTTCTTCTGTATGTTGTGCTAATTTGCAGGCACTCGCATTTACAGTAATAAAATGGCCGGACGCATTTGAAATAAAAATTCCTTCTGAAGCCTCTTCCACCAGTACGCGGTATTTTTCCTCACTGGCAATTAACCGTTGTTCGTACAAAATTCTTTCTGTTATATCAAGCACCGTTCCGGTAATCTTTACAATTTTATCTTCCTTATTTCTATTGATGTTAAAAGTAGCTTTCAAATAACGCAACGGAATAAGAATGGGATTTGTACGAAAAATTTTAATATTGTCTGGCTCAATGCATTCAGACAAATTTTGCAAAAATTCTAGAAAAAGGTTTCGGTCTTCCGAATGTATTCTTTCTGATAATTCTGTAAAAGAAGGGAGTTCAGCTCTTTCTACAAAACCAAAAATCCTGAACATTTGCTTTGACCATTTTCTGGTTTCACTTTCCATATCAAACTCCCAGCTTCCCAACTGCGCCAGTTCTTCCGCAAGTTCCAGGCTTTTATTACTGTTTAGTATTATTTCTTCTGCCAGTTTGCGTTCTGTAATGTCTACATGAAAGCCATCCCAAACCGTTTCTTCATCATTTAGTTTTCGCGGAGAAGAAATAATGTTAAGCCATCGCATTTCGCCTTTATGATTGCGGAAACGAATTTCCACATTAAATGGCTTCATAGTAAGGTATGACTCTATTTCAGCATCCACCATTTTAGCTATATCCTCTTCATAAACTGCATTATATAAAATGGAAGAGTCATCAATAATTTCCTGTGGTGTTCTGCCTGTTAATGCCAGCGAGCCATTGCTGATATAATTAAACCTCCTGGTGCCATCCGGGTTGCCTGTTAACTGGTATAACATTACACCAGGCAAATTGTCACTCAGCCTTTCTAACTGAACGTTTTTTTCATTTAACTTATCTTCAGCATTTTTAAGTTTGGTAATATCCATCATACTGCCTATTAAACGGGTTGCTTTACCTGCTTCATCCCTTTCTATCAATATCCTGCTAAGTATATTTTTCCAGCCTGCTTTTTCAGAAAAAAAACGATATTCATTGACAAAGCTTTT
>JAYUBR010001075.1:0-3854 GCA_043740775.1 Ferruginibacter sp.
ATACAGATGCCAATGCACCAGCCCCCATTACCATGGACGACTGATGTAAAAATTTTCTACGTGATGACATGTCGGTTGTTTTTTAATAAAATTTTGTTGAAGAAAATTGTTTGCTATAAATGATTTAAGATGACGGCGCAACCGCGGCGAATTTGCGGTGACAAATATTTCTATATGGGCTTTTCTGCAATCATTAATAAGATATAAACTTACCAAATTAATCTTGTACTGCCACCGATTTATTTGGGGTATAAAATATTTGTGATTTGTTAATGAGAAAAGATAAATAACAAAAGAAAATAACTTAGTTTTATTTCTGCTAACTGAAAGTTAAAATAATAGTCAAGAGCTTTCAATTGTGATTGCAAAACCTTGCTAATTTTCTTTCTCAAAAAAATATAAAATAAAATTTATGAAATTAAGTACACTGTTTTTATTGATGGCTGTATTAACTACCAGTGCTGTCACAGCACAAAAAATTGAACAGGCCACCAATGTAGCTACCAGTGGGTTTTCGGCAGACAGGTTAAAAAGAATTGATGATCAGATAAATTACTGGGTTAAGAAAGGCTGGGTGAGTGGTACGGTTGGCCTGGTAATCCGCAATGGAAAAATTGTGTATTATAAAGCCGCAGGCTACAATGACATTGCTGCTAAACTGGCGATGAAAAAAGATGATATTTTCAGAATCGCTTCTCAAACAAAAGCCATTACCAGTGTGGCGGTAATGATGTTGTATGAAGAAGGAAAGTTTTTATTAGATGATCCTATCTCCGCTTATATCCCCGCTTTTGCCAATGAAAAAGTACTGGATAAATTCAATGAAAAGGATTCTACTTATTCAACTATTCCGGCAAAAAGGCAAGCTACTATCCGTGATTTGTTAACACATACTTCCGGCCTTGGATATGCGCAAATAGGCAGTAAAGAAGCCAATGCCATTTATGCAAAAAATAATATTACTGCCGGGCTGGATGTAAGCAGCGATAAATTATCCGATGCCATGAACCGCCTGGGCGGCCTGCCTTTAATGCACCAGCCGGGTGAAAAATGGACCTACGGTTTAAATGTGGATGTGCTGGGCGAACTGGTAGAAATATGGTCGGGGATGAGCCTGGAAAATTTTTTCAGAACAAGAATTTTTGAACCACTTGGAATGGCAGATACTTATTTTAATTTGCCTGCAACCAAAGCCAGCCGACTGGTAAATATGTACAGTGAAGATTCAACGGGTACATTACAAAAGTTAACCGGTGAAGCATTGGGCGGGCACATTGATTATCTGTTGCGTAAGAAAAGTTATTTTTCAGGTGGTTCAGGACTTTCTTCAACTGCTTATGATTATGCGATGTTTTTACAGATGATGCTGAATGAGGGGACTTACAACGGCAAAAGATTATTAAGCCGAAACACAGTAAGAATGATGACGACGAACCAGATTGGAGATGTTGCGTTTGGTAATGATAAATTCGGGTTAGGTTTTGCCGTTGTTACAGAAAAGGGAAGTGGAGCAATGCCAGCGCAGGAAGGCACTTACAGTTGGGGCGGTGCATTTAAAACGTCTTACTGGGTAGACCCCAAAGAAAAAATGGTGATTATTTTTTACCGGCAGTTACTAAATACAAGTCATGGTGAGCTGGCAGATAAATTCAGGGTGATGGCTTATTCGGCGTTGAATGATTGAAGATAGAAATGCTGGTGATGGCGGATTTGAATTAATTTTTCAGTTTTTTAAAAGTTACAAACCATTTTATGAAACAGCTTTTCTGTTTGGTATTTCTATTCTTTTTTTTTGAAAACATTTCCTTGTCTCAATCAAATATATTCAAAGAAAGGAATAAGGCATTTGAAGACTCTTTTCAATATGATACCGATGAATACACTTTAACAGAAAACCAAAGTTGGGCTAAAAGCTCTAAAAGCCAAACATTTGAAAATCAAGGAACATATCATTCAAATTATATTTCAATAGATGAGGATTCAACTTTTTCTTTTCTTTCAATCTATGAACCTGGGGGGTATTTAAGCGTTGGTAACTGGAAAAAATTAAATGACAGTATGTATTCCTTAAAATGGAATTTTTCGAACACAATTGAAGTATGCAAGGATAAAGGCATTTACAAAAAATACTATCAGTATGACTATCCAACACCTTTGAAAATTTCAAACTGGGTCTTTATTTATCGCAATTCCCAATTGCTGCCAGTTAAAAAAAGAAGATTAAATAAATCAACAAAAATGGCTTACAAGAGTGGATTTCTGTCGCTGAAGGAAGTGTATTAACCTGTAATTACAGTTTTATCTTTATATTAGGTAAATCTTAAACTAAATGATATGAAACCTATTTATGAGTGCTTAGATTATTTACTAAATCATTTACATGAAAATAGGTTTAAGCCGGAAGGGCAAAGAATACCATTCGATGTCAACAATAAAGTAATACCAGAATTAGGTTTAACCACCCATGAAGAATTTAAGGGATTGATAGACATGCTTATTGAAGATAAAAATGCCTTTATGTTAGATACACAAGAAGATGTTTTGGTTAAGTACAGAACAAGAGTGATGATTTTACCAAGAGGTATTGATTTTATATTGAAAGGGGGGTACACACAAAAATTTATTGATGACATTTCTGAAAGAACTCGGATGGATATTCTTGAATCCGAGCAAAGCGTAAACCGTAATTGGACACTTTGGTTAACAGTCGTCTTAACCGTTGGAACTCTTGCTCAGGCGGTATATGCCCTAACTTCTCTTTATTGGGAGCATGGTTGGTTTCAAAACCTTTCTTGGTGGTTAATTGTTGTATGCGTGGCGGTTTCTGCTTTAACTTGTTATGTAGTATACAGGTTACTAAACAAGAAACTAAAGCAGAAACAACTGCAACTAAAACAATAATACCTAAAAAATTATAGTTCATGGTCCAACAGGTCTATAATTACCTCATAAGACACAACATCTGCCTTCTGGAATTGAAACATATTGAAATGGGACGATAATTTCGGGAGCAAAAAAACGCTGATAAAGCCAGTTGATATGTCGAACGAAATTTAAAAAATCCGTCCCATCCTTATCAATCAGCATTATCAGCGTTTCTATCAAAAGGCGTAGCCTTATACCTTATCAAAACTCACACATTCCTTTAATTCTTTTTCTGTGTAAGCAACATTGTATTGTTTTAGCACATCATCCGGTACGCCATTCCACTGGTTGGGTACGTTGCCTTTGTAGCCAATGTCTTTCACGCCAATTTCAGAAGTGTAAAAACCGGTGCAGGTAAGGTCTCTCATTAAATTAAAGAAAGACACGCCTGGCTGCATGCCTGGTTTTACTTTGTTGGGATAAGCAATATCATCCACAATTTCTATGCGTTGCTTGTCTGAAATATCATTGAAAGATTTTTCAAAACGTTTCAACGATTCTATCTGCAGCCATCGCAATCCGCCCCGCATAGGTACCTGGTGTTCCGGCATATCTTTTACAATAAACTCAATAAACTCAGGCACTTTGGCGTCGGTGGCGCTTCCGCTTACAGCATCTTTTGGTACAATGATATCTGCCAGTATGGTAATGGTGGACATTTCTTCTTTTGTAAAAAATACTTGCTCGTTCAGTTTTTTAATTACTTCCAGTTCTTCTTTGGTGCGGCTTAAATCCACTGCGGCGGCAGGTTCTGTTGTTGCGGTGGCCGCTTTTTTATCTGTGGGATTGCAACTTTCTATCAACATACCGGTGGCTGCGGTGCCCACTAATAAAGCTTTGATCGATTTACGTCTGTCCATAAAAATATTTTTATAATTTATGTGCTGTTGTGCTAATGATTGGTTATTAAATATTCTGTTTCTTCAACT
>JAYUBR010001076.1:0-1070 GCA_043740775.1 Ferruginibacter sp.
AACGGCAGCCGTATCAATATTACCAACCTGCTGTATGATGCACCGAAAAAGTTGTTACATGTAGCCGCAGTTCGGCAATACAAACCACACGATACAAAAACCCATAGCAGATATAAAAAATGTGCAGGTAAGCCAGTTAAACACTGATGCTTTTATATTGTTTCAGCAACTAAAGGCAGGGCTTGTAATCTGTGATGGTGGCCTGGTAACGATATACAAAAAAAGCAAAAAATTACAGTCGGGCGATGAAGCTATTGTTTTAACAAACGACCTGATTGATGAAGCCCAGATTGGCGGCATACAACTGGGCAAAACTAAAATCGTTGTTATAAACACCTCAAAACCCGGACAGCCTCCTTTTGTAATAAACGATGTAAAAATTACAGTTTCCAATATTACAAGCAATACCAAAGGAAGCACGCTAAGCGAGCTGGTAAATAACGCTGCATGGGAATTATCTGTTTCCGGATTTTCTTTTATAAACAAGCAGAAAATTTACAGGTTATTGTAGAAGGTTAGCAATTAAATAACAAACCCAGTACGGTAAAAGTAAACCGGATTTTGTATAAACCTCTATTAACAGAAGCTGCATTTGTAAATATAAATAAAGTGCAAAAAGACCGGTACGACCTGAGTTTCAGCAATATTAATTTAACGGGTGTACATTTTAAAAAGCTTATCAGCGATAACGTGATTGAGATGGAGCAAGCTTCTTTACAACCGGTTTTAAAAATATTTAACGACCGTATATTGCCTTTTGATACTACCAGCAAAATAGGCAAATATCCTCATCAGTCGTTATTGAAATTCCCCTTTCGCATGTATGTAAAAAAGGTGGTGGTAAATAACGGGGCTGTTTTTTATAAAGAAAGAGGAAGAAAATCTAAAAAAACCGGGGTAGTTAATTTTACCAGTATCAATGCCCAAATTCACAATGTAACCAACATAGCAGAAAGAATAAAAACTAATGGTATACTGCATTTAAATGTAAAGGCCCGGTTTTTAAACTCAGCAGATATAGTTACAGAATGGCTGCTTCCTTTAAATAAAATTGATACTGCTTTTACAGT
>JAYUBR010001077.1:0-3846 GCA_043740775.1 Ferruginibacter sp.
CTGATGAAAAATTTCCGCTGAAAGCTATACAGGATGCAGGTTATGATGCCATCTGGCATGGGCAAAAAAGTTGGAATGGTGTGGCTATCCTGGCACTTAACGGGCAAATAGAAGAGGTTCGGCGTGGGCTTCCCGGTGATCCGGATGATAGCAACAGCCGCTATATCGAAGCAAAGATCAATGACATACTTGTTGGTTGCCTCTACCTGCCAAATGGCAACCCGGCACCAGGACCAAAATTGGAGTATAAGCTGCGTTGGTTTGAGAGACTGACCGCCCATGCGGCAGGGCTGCTGGCATCTGATATACCTGTTGTGTTAACCGGCGATTATAATGTAATGCCAACCGAACTCGATGTTTACAAACCGGAACGTTGGGTGGATGATGCCTTGTTTCGGCCAGAGGTTCGGGCTGCTTTTAAAAAGCTTGTTGCGCAAGGCTGGACCGATGCCATACGAACACTTTATCCCGATGAAGTGATTTACACATTTTGGGATTATTTCAGAAATGCTTATGGCCGTAACGCAGGTTTACGCATTGATCATTTTTTACTTAGTCCACAACTTAAGAACCGCCTTGTTGCAGCCGGTGTTGACCGTTCTGTACGTGGATGGCAAAAATCAAGCGATCATGCTCCTGTATGGATTGAACTGGCTGAAACTAAAAAGTGAAAAGATAAATAACCGCTTCTTTCATTTGAATATACTATGTATTTTATCTGTTGCTGTTGGTTGTTAAACAGGGTAAGTATTTAAGTAACCCTTATCAGGCAAGGGCCCGTCAATGATAACAGGAGTATGGCATGGGCAGCAACAATCCATTTTCGCCCCATAATTACTAACGCCACACATAAATAAAATCAGATGTTTTAAATGCTTAAATAAAGCTGATAAATAAAAAGATTCTTTCTTCAACAAATACAAACTATTTTGTCAGCATAAATAATAAGAGGCAATGAAAAAAATAATCGTAATAGGAAGCGCCAATACCGACATGGTTATAAAATGTAAAACATTGCCATTACCGGGCGAAACAATATTGGGCGGTATTTTTTTTATGAATGCCGGTGGCAAAGGTGCCAACCAGGCCGTCGCCGCAGCAAGATCAGGAGGCAATGTAACACTGGTTACAAAAGTGGGCAACGATATATTTGGCAAACAAACTATGGAAGGTTTACAAAATGAAAATATAGATATCCGTTATGTTTTTATAGATGAAAAGGCACCATCAGGTACGGCATTAATTATAGTAAATGCAGAAGGGGAGAACTGTATTGCAGTTGCGCCGGGTGCCAATGCCAACCTGTTGCCTGCTGATATTGAAAAAGTGAAAGAGCTGGCATTGGCAGAAATAATATTGCTGCAACTGGAAATACCCATGCAAACAATCAGGGCTGTTGTAAAAATGGCAAAAGAAAATGGACAGAAAATAGTGTTGAATCCTGCACCTGCACAGCCATTGGACAATGAATTGTTAGACAGCTTATTTTTAATTACACCCAATGAAAGCGAAGCCGCATTTATAACCGGTATTGAAGTAACCGATGAAGCTTCTGCAGCAGAGGCAGCAAGTGTTTTATTGCACAAAGGTGTACAGAACGTGATCATTACTTTAGGTAAACAAGGCGCTTATTTCAAAAACAAAAATGAGGCATTTAAAATAAATGCGCTGTCAGTGAAAGCTTTGGATACAACTGCTGCCGGCGATACATTTAGTGGAGCACTAACAGTTGCCATCACAGAAAAAATGGACTGGAAAAAAGCAATACAATTTGCCGTAGAAGCTGCGGCTCTTTCAGTAACAAGAATGGGCGCACAGGCATCTATACCATATAGAAAAGAGTTGAGTATATAATTGCATCATCACCTAAAACCAACAATATGTTTATTGTAGAAAATTATGGTTTAGCCATATTGCTTTGTGTTATAACAATGCTGTGCTGGGGCTCATGGGCCAATACTACAAAGCTCACCACTAAAACCTGGCGGTTCGAATTGTTTTATTGGGATTATGGCTTTGGAATTCTGCTGACAACTTTATTAATCGCTTTTACATTAGGCAGCAACGGAAGCATGGGAAGGGCTTTTTGGCCAGATGTAAAACAGGCAGCAACCGGCAACCTGCTTTCTGCATTCTCAGGTGGTATCATTTTTAATTTAGCCAATATTTTATTGGTGGCAGCCATTGGCATTGCCGGCATGTCGGTTGCTTTTCCGGTAGGTATTGGTATTGCATTGGTGTTGGGTGTTATTGTAAACTATATTTCTGTTCCGCAGGGAAACCCGCTATTGATATTTGGCGGCGTTGCTTTAATTGCGCTGGCCATTATTTTAAATGCCAGGGCCTGGCAAAAATTAAAAGCACAGGCAACTGTAAAAGTTTCAGAAAAAGGATTGATTCTTTCAGTAGTAAGCGGATGTTTAATGGGTTTGTTTTATAAGTATGTTGCCGGCTCAATGGTGGCTGATTTCAATATACCGGAAGCCGGGAAACTAACACCGTATACTGCATTGGTATTTTTTTCTATTGGCATAGTGCTAAGCAGTTTTTTATTCAATACCATTCAAATGAAGAAACCATTTACCGGTGCCCCGGTTTCTTTTATTGATTATTTTAAAGGCAGTGGTAAAGATCATTTAGTTGGAATGGCCGGTGGAGCAATATGGAGTATTGGCATGAGTTTAAGTATCATTGCATCGGGCAAAGCAGGCCCTGCAGTATCATACGGCCTGGGCCAGGGAGCAACTGTGGTAGCAGCAGTTTGGGGGATTTATGTATGGAAGGAATTTGATAAAGCGCCCGCCGGTACAAAGCCATTATTAAATGTAATGTTGCTGTTGTATGTAGCCGGGTTAGCAATGATTATACTTTCCAAATAGCCACCAGGCTTGTTTAAATGCAAACCAGCTTTAATAAATTATATTCAGCACTTCTTCATACTTTAACTAACAAGTATACTTCACTATGAAAAAACTCAGTGCAACTTTTTTATTGACTTTTTTTCGCCCTTGTTGGTGTCCCACTTTTCAATCATAATACTCTACAATTCCCGAAAGCCGATGTTGTGTCTTCTTGACCAACATCCGAAATGTTAATCATTGTGCGCTTAGTAATGGGTAGGCATCTCAGGCATTTAACATTTTTTTCTTTGTTAGAAAATAATTCTACGGGTTTTCTTTTTTTGAACCTTATAGATAGCCTGGACTTTATTTTAAAAGTATTACGAATAACCGGGGATAGGTTAATTCATTTAATACGCTACAAATACCGGAAGAAATGTATTCTTATATGCAGTTTTATTTCCAGTAAATTTCAATGTGTTTATTGTTGAAGTCCGGGTCTTCAAAACCTCCTTTATTTTCACACCACATTCCCTGTGGCAAATCCTTCATCTTTACTTTTTGTTTATCTGGTATTATTCCTCCAAAGGCTTCTTATTCAATAAAGCGATTAAATAATTCAATCACTGCATCTTCATATTGCGGAGTTACATCGTGAATACTCAGGTCAGGTCTGCCAAATTTTCGCAGGCCACGGGTATGATACCATTTTTCTCCTTTTTCTTCGGAGTAAAGAATTATAACATGATTTCTTGGTACGGAACCATTTGGAGTAAATATTTTTTCAGTCCATTCTGTTTTTCCAAAAAAATGAAATGCTTGTGGGTCGTAAACGCAGACTCCTCCATTGTCTAAAAGGTAAGTCATAACACCTACAATATCCCGAAGATAATTTAAGTTTGATGTGTCAGACAACTCACCTTTCAGTACAAAGCATTCTTTTGAATTACTGATTTCGTCCGACAAAATCGAATTGTTTTTCTTTACATCTTCCCATAGATAGCCT
>JAYUBR010001078.1:0-3844 GCA_043740775.1 Ferruginibacter sp.
AAGAGATTATGGAGAAATACCGGCCGGAGATGAAAAAATTTTATTACAATCCTTCAAAATATAAAACCTATTTAGAGCAATTGGGTATCACTTATCCCACGCTTGAAAAGAAGTGATTTCTTGATCAGGATGCCACCTTTTTAAGGTGGCATCCTGATCATTTTTGCTCTTGCTGGTGTTCCACTTCTCAATTTAAAAATATCAAAGAATTCCGTCAGCCGCCGTTGTGTCTTTTTTGACCAGCGGGCGAAGCGTTAACGAGCAAGCTATCCCAATCTGGTGCAGGAGTGCAGGCTAAACAAATAATCTGAATCAGGCGCAGAAATGAGGGGCAGTCAAAGAGCGATGGTTCCCTTTGCCATGCACTTAATCTGTTAGGCATGTGTGATATCCCGAAGAGGTGACACCTTTTGCGGATACTTTCGCAACAATGAGGCGTCACCTCTTATCATGACTAAGGTACTCCCCAATATTCGTATAGAAAGTTGATTCATTTCAGATAAAGAGCTAACAAAAAATATAAAATGTATCAAAAAAAAATCCGGCCAACTGGTTATTTGTTCAAATGAAGGTTTGAGTACATAGTTCTGTGCCTAAATACCAGAAAGGGTTAAAAAGAACATTCCCCCAATAAAACTACAGGCTTAAATTTCATTGTTTGTTTTATGCTGCAAACATTTCATTGAGGGAAGGTATTTGTTTTTACCAAGGAAGTGAAGAGTTGTACAGCGTTTAGTTTGTGGGGTGACGAGTGCCTGCATTATTGCTTATGCCTCGCTATTGTAGTTGGATGCTTAATTTTCCATCCGGTCATCAATTAAGTACAAGCGGAACTCAAAACTAAAAGTGTTGGGTTCCGCTATTTGATATATGTTGGCAACCTGCTTATACAGCTTATTTTTTTGCAGGATTTATCCATCGCCTTGCAGGCACTTCAATTAAAGAATATGTACAATAAGATACCATTAAAGTGAGGGCAATAAAACCAATGCAAACTAACCATCCTGGCCCCATGCCCATTTGTGGTGGCGGCCCTGCTGGTACTTTGTTTGGGTCAGCAGGATTTAAATAAGTAATAACACTGCCGATAGTGAACAACAATGGCTGGTGTACCAGGTACATGGAGAAAGACCAGTCGCCCAGTTTTTGAAAGGCCCGGCCTGCAAAAAAACGATTGATGCCAACACTTCCATAAGCGCCTGCCAACAGGATAAAAGGGAAAAAACTTACTGCAAAAATATCTGCCAAACCCAGGTGCATACAAAAAAAACTACCTGCTGCCAAAGCCACCAATACGTACCCATTACCTACTATTTTTTTTGCCCAATCTATTTTATATCCCTGGTACATCATCATACCCAACACAAAACCACAGAGGCACCTTACAAAACCAAACTGGTAACTTACGTTAATAGATAATGCTGCCGGGTTTACTTTTACAAAAGGTATTTCGGCGGGGATGGTTACTAATGGCACAAGCCAGAAAGTAATGCATAAGTAACCTGCAAAACACAACAATGCCACCAATGCTTTGCCCGCAGCACTTAACCGCATAAAGGGTTTTACCAAAAATGGAAAAACCATGTAAGCCCACCACTCCACACTGATAGACCAGGAAGCATGCACCCAGCTAAACCAGTTGTGCAAATTCATTGACTGGAGCAACAGCAGATTGGTAAAAATAGAAAAGCCATTGTTGCCAATTTGTAAAACGGGCGATAGGGGTATGCCCAATTTACCAGAGATGTAAAAAAGAACAATCGTGTAAACAAGCGTCACAAAATGCAACGGATACACCCTGGCAAAACGGGCAATGGTAAATTTTTTAAAAGATGGCCCTTTAACTGAAGTGGCAAATAACTCGCCGTACACATGGCACATAATAAAGCCACTTAAAATAAAAAAGAAATCCACCATCAGGTATAACCTGCTAAAGAGCAGGGAATCTTTTGTTTTTAACAGCATGTTACCACCGCCTCCCAGCATTAGATCTACATGATAAATGATAGTAAGCAATGCAGCTACACCTCTTAATGGTGTTAAGTTCGACAGGTATTTATTGGACAGAGCCATTGTTTATTTATTTTTAGAAGTACTTAATTTATTTAAAGTTATGCAATCAATCCATACTTATCAACAATGGCCTGGCGCTTCTGCGGAAACATAGTTACCCCAAATTTTTCATCATTTATGGCCATTCTTTTTGCAATGCCGGGATATATTGGTGAAAGATTGTTCTTTACCATGTCTGGTGTAATTTTAAAAAAAGTTCTTCTAAATAGTCTTCAAAATTCTGGTTAAAGTACAGGTCCATAAAACGGATTGGTTTATCGGTACCGTTAAAAAAAGTATGTTCAATACCACGTGGCCGTAAATGAAAACCGCCAGCTTCCACTTCAAATAATTTTCTGTCAACCAATACGCTAACAGTGCCTTCCAGCACATAACATATTTCATCAAGGTCTTTATGGATTTGCGGTGGAGATCCCATTTTTTTTGGAGCCACAGCAGCTTCCACACAGCTAAACTGTTTATTTGTTTGGGTACTGCGCACCCAGGTGCGGATGTTGATACCACCCGGCCCAGGTTGTAATATTTCTTTTGCAGGTGGTAAATAAAAGGGTTGCAACGGATCGGCATTTTTTGCCGTTACCCGCCAATGCAGGCATAACCATACCGGATAAACCTGCGGCCATAGTAATGGCGGCCATTTGCTGTAAAGCGTCTCTGCGGCTATAACCTGCTGTTAAATTTTTCATGTATTATTGTTTTTTTTTCGTTTTTTCCATATCTTCTTTGGTTGCCAGCCTGGTTCCCTGGCCTGCAACGAAATACCATTTTCCATGTTGCTTAATGTAGGTTTCTGTTCTGATAACGGTGATAGACATATCGCCGCCGGGTATAGCAAACACTACATCAAGTATCATGTTCTTAACCGCAGCATCGCCATTATATACTCTTAAGATATTAGTGCCGGGCCTTGGTGTAACAGACTTAAAAGTGGCACCCTTGTCTGTAAAACCTTTCTTCCATTCTTCAAAACCATAAGATACTTTTCCCTCCGGGCCCACGGCTATCATGTCATCATTTAGAAACTGTGAGATATCCATTTTGCTACTAAGAATGTCAATAGCTTTCCTGTCTTCGGGATAATTGGTAGTGTTGTATTTCCCTTCTGGTGGCACTTGCGCCATTACAAGCTTTGACGTAAAGAACAAAATGATAACAATTATAATGATCATTATGCAGTTGCGCTGTTGTTTCATGTTTTTTTATTTAGTGTTATGAAATTATTTTTTCTGACGGCGTGTTGTCCTACTATAGGAAAGGCTTTTTGATTCATATTTGCAGCTTACCGGTAACAACCTCTTACTGCACTGTTCATTACTCCAATACAACCAGTTATGTATTCCAGTGCTTTGGCTGCTAAAGGATATAAAAGGATACCGGCGTACAACAGAATACACATGCAGCATAAGCCGGCGATAAAGCAAAGCGCATTTTCCTTAGAGCTAGGCTGGTATTTTTTGCAGGGAATATTGATGTTGTTCATTGTTGAAGTTTTATTGTTTAATAATCGGGATACTGTAAATCATCAGTCTTTTTTTCTTCATCGCTTTTACCATTTCCTCCATGGCAGCATCTACCCGGTATCTTAATTTTTTTGTAGTGATTTTTTCATAGATTCTTCCAGCTCTGCCTCAGTTTGCACCAGCGTGCCCTGCCCAAATATTATATACCATTTGCCCATTTGCTTCACATAGGTGGTAGACCTTATTACTTTAACATACAAGTCGCCTTTTGATGATGAAAACACCACATTCAATATTGCATTGCTTACGGC
>JAYUBR010001079.1:0-1066 GCA_043740775.1 Ferruginibacter sp.
GTACTACCCAAATTTTGTACCAGTTCTTAACCAAGGAAATAAAATAAATTTAAAGGCATCAGCGGGCGCATGGTCTTATTATTTAACCATGTCAGATGGATTTTATTTAATGCCTTTTGCACGTAAATTATCTTCTTTTTTATTGGCACGCTTTTGCATAATTTTCTTATAAAAATATACAATGACAACGCAAAAAAATGATACAAGATTATCTTCGGATATAGATACAATGAATGCCTTTACAAATACCCCAAATTATGCCGCTGGAAAAGAAGGCGAAACCATTGCCGAAAATAATGAAGAGGATAATGACGCTGTCATCACAAAAAATGAACTGGATTTATTAGACAATGCCGGCACAGAAAAAGGTCAGGATGATATAAATGAAGCGAATGCGCAATTAGACAAGGAGGATGAAGATGGGGACGCATTAAACGAAGGAAGTGATTTAACAGGCGAAGACCTGGATGTACCCGGTGCAGACCTGGATGATGATGAAATGATTGGTGAAGAAGATGAAGAAAATAACAGTTATAGTGATGCTGACCAGGATGATCAGTAGTGGTTTAAATACGCTGGAAGCAGTAAGAAAACATAAACAGGACATAGAATATTTTAAATGCCGGTAAATAAAAACACCTTGCATTTTATTGCTCATCCCTTCACGCCCATTACAAAATGAATTCCCCGGTTGAGCAATCAACCGGGGAGTACAATGTTTATGTATTGTACAATTATTTTTTTGCATAAAAAGAGGAGGATTTCTTTGAAGGTACTTTTGCGCCCTACTCTCTTCCTTCTGAAAGGCCTATTGCAATGGCTTGTTTTGGATTGGTAACTTTTTTGCCGGATTTACCACTTTTTAACGTGCCGTTTTCCATTTTTTTAATGGATGATCCCACAATTTTTTGAGCTTCGTGTGAATACTTTGCCATGGTTTAATATTTAAACGTTTATTAAATTAATTAACATCACTGAAGGCAAACGAATTTCTTGTTAAGTGAATATCTTCTGCAAATTCTTCAATAATCTTTTTATTAAAGGCTGGTAAATCTGCTGGGCTGCG
>JAYUBR010001080.1:0-1065 GCA_043740775.1 Ferruginibacter sp.
GTTTTGAAAGTTATCGTCTAATTGCTGTTGCTTTTGGCTGGCAGCCACGGATGCAAAATTCAGGCTTGTTTTAAAATGCTGGATGGCCATTCCTTCTTCTAAATTTAATAAGTTGCTGCGGTTATTAAATTCATTGTTTGCATTCACAGCTAAATTATTATTGCCCCTGCTGAAAGGGCTGGTGAATTTATCATAGGTCGGCAGCATTTCCACCCCCAGTACACTCAGGTTGCTGTCTGCCGGCAAGCCGTACTGCCGCAGCATTTCCACCACATCTTTATTTTTCCAGCCGGTAATGCCGTATTGTATTGCATCGGTATTGATGTCAATAATTTGTTGTCCGGTTGCAGGATCAACCGGTACTCTTTGACGGATAAATAATTGATCATCCAATAAAATATTTCTGTACGCCAAATCATCGGCACGTTTTACCTGTGCATACAGCAATGCCCACAATTGTGTACGGGGTGGCTTGCTGGTAACATCGGCACCATTAAAAACAGTTTGTGCAAAAGGCGCTGTTACCATAATGTGTTTTTCATTTCTGTTTACCACACAAAATAATTGCGGCACAGGATGCTGCACGCCGGTTGTTCTTAACACACTGCCAAAGCGCCCCTGTGCTGTACTCCATCCAATCTTGTGGCCCACCCTTAATTCATAAGTAAAAAATCCAAAGAGCTCTGCAGAAGCTGCATGCATACCGGGCGGCAATGCCACCAGATAATGTACATCACTATCATCCGCCTTCGTTAATTCCTGCATTGCAGTCAGTCCGCTTTTATCATCAACATGATCGGAACTGATGATCCGTATTGGTTCTGGATTGATCGGCAATGTCGGTTCTTCCGGTGCTTTAAACATATCCGACTCCCATTGTGCCAGCAAAGGATCGGGGCTGTAGGCCAGCATCCGGATGAAGTAACTGTCCTTGGGATTCAATAATTTTTTATCAAACTCCAGCCATAAAAAACGCTTGCGTGGCTCGGTGCTGCTGTACACTTCATCATTTACATATTTACTTTGTGCAATACCGGCACTCACAATTTTTGGTACCTGTGCAGG
>JAYUBR010001081.1:0-1064 GCA_043740775.1 Ferruginibacter sp.
ATTCATGAGGAAAATTAAGAGAATACAATGTATCTGAAATTTATCATTAGAAAAAAGGAAGTTGTTTATAAAAAATCCCCACAGGTTTTTTATTTACTGTAGGGATTTTTTTAATTAATTAACCCTAAAATATTACAGCGTATTTTGATTTGTGAAAATAGATTTTACCTGCGGCCCGTCTAAGGCAACGTTATATAACATTACATCATCCATATCTCCTGTCCAGAATCCACCATAATCAACTAGAAAATTTCCGGTAGCATCTACAGTGAGATACTTATTCGTGGGAAGATCTGTGCCAATCACAAAATCGATTGGAGCAGTAAGTGTAAAAGGAGTACCAGGAACTGGCCGTGTTGAAGCTGCATCCCATGTTTTAACTAAATCACCATTAATATAAAAACTCATAGTACCAGATTTAAAAGTAGCTACCAGATGTCTCCATGTATTTTCAGGTATTACAGAGACGACGTCAGGAGCACGATCATAAATTATTACAGGAGATTCAGGGGCAACTCTCACAGTAAAGACTGGCAAATGGATGTCTTGTAATTGAAATTTATATCCATTCCAGCGATTTAGTCCAAGCATATAATAATTATTTGGATTTACTGTTCTGCCTGTTGATGACCATTTAGCCCAAACGCTGACTGATATCTCCTGGGGATTAAGAGACGCTTTATAAGGTACATCAATATTACCGCCTTTATCAAAATGATAGGCAAGGCCGGCACGGGCAAAACGATCGGCAACAAGTGTAGGTGTACCAGCCCCAAAATAGGCATGTCCAGCAGTGACTGTACCGTTGTTGTTATTACCCGAAGAGTCATTGGCATTACCATTCATTTTCCAAAAGCCAATAAGATTGGCTGCGGCAATTTCGTTAATGCGGTGCCCCTGGTAAGCAGCAATAGCCGCCAGCAATTGTGCGGTGGTATTGTTTATTGAGGCCTGGGTGGCGTTAGGATCTGCCAGAACTAATTTTGATGCTGTTAGCGCTGCTGTTAATGTTGCTTTATTACCCACTTCATACTGGCCCGGCTTTGTTCCCTCCACGCTGTTAT
>JAYUBR010001082.1:0-3837 GCA_043740775.1 Ferruginibacter sp.
TCTGTATTTAAAAACCATTCGCTTTGCGCCAGGTAAACCAGGTGCCCGTCTTTATCTTCTGCAATATTGGCCTGTTTAAATTTTGTAAAATCCAATAGCTTTTTGTGGTCTTTACTGGTAAGCCAGCAGGCTTTAAAAAAGGGCAGGCTATTCATTTGTACCGATGCCCCATACTCCTGCAATAACCGGTATTGAATCACCTCAAACTGAAGCTCACCAACACAACCAATTATCTTTTTATTGCCACCAAACTGTGTGAACAATTGCGCCACGCCTTCGTCCGTTAGTTGCAATAAACCTTTCTCCAACTGTTTGGTTTTCATTGGATCTTTGTTCACTACTTCTTTAAAAATTTCCGGACTAAAAGAAGGGATACCGGTAAAGTAAAATTGCTCTCCTTCGGTTAATGTATCTCCTATTTTAAAATTTCCGGTATCAAATAAACCCACCACATCGCCGGGGTATGCCTCTTCAATGATATCCTTTTGACGGGCCAAAAAACTATAGGGATTATTGAACCGTAAATCCTTTTCAAGCCTTACATGCCTGTAATATTTACTACGCTCAAACCTGCCGCTGCACACCCGTAAAAAAGCAATACGATCTCTGTGTTTAGGATCAAGGTTGGCATGAATCTTAAAAATAAATCCACTGAATTTTTCTTCTTCCGGATCAATATCCCTGGTGGTGGTATGGCGTGGACGAGGCGTTGGGGCGATGCGTACAAATGTATCCAGCATTTCTTTTACTCCAAAATTATTTACTGCACTGCCAAAAAATACGGGTGCAGTTTTACCACTTAAATAATCGGCGTTATTCAATTCTCCATAAACACCGTCAATCAGTTCCACATCTTCCTTTAAAGTATGAGCATCTTTCTCCCCTATTTTTTCATCCAGAATTTTATCATTGAGGTCTTTTATTTCCACCACATCTTCATCATTGGCCTTGGTACCGGCAGCAAATAAAACCAGGCTTTTTTTATGCAGGTCGTATACGCCTTTAAACTCCTTACCACTGTTAATGGGCACGGTCATCGGGTGCAGTTGAATCTTTAATTCATTCTCAATTTCCTCCATCAGGTCAAACCGGTTTTTACCATCCCTGTCCATTTTATTGATGAATACAATCACCGGAGTATTGCGCATGGCAATTACTTCCATCAGGCGCCTTGTTTGTGCCTCTACCCCATTCACACTGTCAATCACTAATACAACACTATCCACTGCAGTAAGGGTGCGATAGGTATCTTCTGCAAAGTCTTTATGACCGGGCGTATCCAGCAGGTTTATCAGGTGTCCATCATATTCAAAAGTCATTACACTGGTTGCCACACTAATACCACGCTGACGCTCAATTTCCATAAAATCACTCGTGGCATGTTTCTTAATTTTATTGCTTTTAACTGCACCCGCTGTTTGAATAGCGCCACCAAACAAAAGAAATTTTTCTGTTAGGGTAGTTTTACCAGCATCGGGGTGAGAGATGATAGCAAATGTTTTTCGCCTGTTTATTTCGTTGCTGTACTTCATTAACCTTATTTCGCTAAATTTTTTATTGCACTAATTAAAACGAATTACACGAATTGAACTTAGTACAAGGATGAATTTATTTGAGGCGCAAAGGTAAGGGTTGATGAAGGTTATACAAAAGGTGTAGTAAAAACAGTATACCAGCGTTGAACCTTGTAGCAAATCCTTTCACCAGCAGTACTGCTATTTGACTATTATTAAAGCGTAGTGAATGTTTGCATGGCCGAAGTGTACAATATTTTTTTAGTAGAATAACATGATTGGATCAACACGGTTAAACTTGTCCGGATTGCTTTTCAGCATTTATATCAGCTTGTATTTCCGCTTTCAATGGCGGAGGTTGCTTTTCATCTTTTTCATCTCCCAATAAAAGTCCCCATGGCTGCAGACTTTCTACCCGGTCGAAAATAATTTTTGCAATGGCAATAACCGGGATGGATAAAAACATTCCTGGAATGCCCCACATCATTTCGCCCACAATAACGCCAAGCAGAGTTATCTGTCCGTTTATTTTTACTTTGCTGCCAACAATCAGCGGCAACAGCATATTGCTATCTACCAGGTGCATGATTACCACGGCTATCACCACTAACACAATTTTAGAAGTAGCCGCGGCCGTTGCAAAAGTTACCAGTACGCTAAATAATAGTGCGGTAAAAATACCAATATAAGGAATGATATTAAACAGACCGGTGATAATACCCAGCAGCATGGCGTATTTGATGCCCAGCAACCAGAAAACGATGCAAAGTACGGTGGCTACAATTGCCATCTCAAGTAACAATCCTAAAATATATTTACGGATGATATATTGCACCTGTGCAATAATATCGTACACAATCATTTCATTATCTTCTTTACAAACAATCACCAAAAAACGCACAATATGCCTGCGGTAAAAAAGCAGGAAAAAAGTATTGATCATGGTAAAAACCAAAAACAATAACATGGAAGAAACAGATACAACTGTTGCGCCGATAACCGAAGTACTTTCTGTTAATAAGTTAGAAGTAGCAGTATTTACGTACTCCATTTGCTTAACCATATTAACATGAAACGTAGACCTGATCCAGTGTTGTACATCCTTTAATGACGTGGCGAGCTGCAGTTTAAATTGTGGCCAGTCGCTGCCCAGGTCGGCAATCTGCGAACCTACCAGGTATAAAATCAATCCAATAAAAACAATCATAAGCACAACGGCTACACCAGCTGCTGCACTGCGGTGAAATTTAAAACGCTTTTCTAAAAAACCGGCGATTGGCAATAATACAATCGCTATCAGCAAAGCAAATAACAAAGGACTCAATACTTCTTTTCCTAAAATACATAAATACCCGCCGGCAAGAAGTATAACAAGCACCATTGCCAGTTTGGTATAAAATGGAGATTGTTGGCCGGGAAGTATCTTCATAAATTTAAAGTGGGTTTTTTAGTAATGATTTTTTAAAACAATTTTATACCGTAATTAAAAATACAGCTAACACTTTTTACCTGCAACTAAACTTTATATCTACAAAATTACAACATATTATTTTTCATTTTTATCAATCAATCCGTTGGGTTCATCTCTTCTACATATAGTTGCGGTTAAAATGTTGTCATAGCCGGTTGTGCCGGCGACAATTTCCCGCTAC
The DNA here is from genome assembly GCA_043740775.1 of Ferruginibacter sp. GTDB lineage: Bacteria > Bacteroidota > Bacteroidia > Chitinophagales > Chitinophagaceae > Ferruginibacter. Next base: position 3,167 of record JAYUBR010001082.1, read on the forward strand.
CCTTTCTTACATAAAATAACGGCAACTTCACCATTTATCAATTTTTAATACGCAATACCATTGGTTGCTGTAAATTTGAGGTATGCAGAAAACGCTTCAAATTCTTGGCAACTCTTTACGGCTCACTTTGCAGGAGCTGCGGGTAAATAAATTGCGTACAGGCCTTAGTCTTACCGGCGTGGCCTTTGGAATTTTTTGCATCATTGGTGTGCTGGCAACGGTTAACAGCTTGGAACATAATATACAAACCGAAGTTGCCGGCCTTGGCAGCAATACCATTTATATAGATAAGTGGGAATACGGCGGAGGCCCCGACAGACCATTCTGGAAATTCAGGGCAAGGCCAACCATGAAGTATGAGGAAGTAGCTCTTTTAAAACAACGATCTGAACTGGTGGATAATATCAGTTTTTTAATGCGTTCGGGAGGCAGCATTACTTATAAAGATGATGTTATTGAAAATGCATCTATTTATGGTATTACAGAAGATCAGGTTGATGTACAACCCTTCTCTTTTGCATTTGGCCGTTTTATTTCTGATGCAGAATTTAACAGCGGCAGTGCAGTTGGATTGATTGGGTATGACAATGCAGAAAAATTATATGGTACCGCAGACAGGGCGCTTGGAAAGTATTATGAAATAAAGGGGAAACGGGTAAACATTGTTGGAG
>JAYUBR010001083.1:0-3835 GCA_043740775.1 Ferruginibacter sp.
GCAAGATCGCTTTGCGAAGAAAACATTAACCCGCAATATTCTATATGCAATTGTAATCTTTATGTATGCCAAAGGTTACAGGCGGTCAATAATCAACTACTCTGCCGGTTTAACTGCATGGCGAAAACTTTTTTTATCAACCGTCATTTTATCAATGAATCCTTGTTCATCTTTCACAAATTTCACTTTGATAATGGCTGTTCTTCTGGGTGACACAACACTATCTGAAAAATGGGTATGAAAAACATAATACAACTGATGTTCATTATTGCTTACAAAATCGCCATGCCCTGTTCCATTTATGCCAAGAATATTTTTACTGATGATGGGGTTCCCGGCATATTTCTGCCACGGGCCATAGGGCGTTTTTGAAGTAGCGTATCCTATCGCATAATCCGGGTTGCGAAAATCATTGGCGGTATAAAATAAATAATAAAGATGGTTGTGTTTCAAAACCGACGGACCTTCTGTAACCGGCCAGGAAGCATGTTGTGTATTTTCCCACTGCTCTGTTGCCGTGATGCATTCTTTTAGCGTAGCTGGTTTTGTTGCCGAAAAATCATCTTCCATTTCGGCAACAAATATTTTATTGCCTTCCGTAAGCCGTACATGATACAAATATTTTTTACCATCGTCATCAATAAAAACAAAGGGATCAATTTGTTTCACCGGTGCTTCCAAAGGTTTCAATACCTTTTGTGTAAAAGGTCCGGCAGGGCTTGTTGCCGTTGCAATGGCAATATTTTCATTGGCAACATAAGCCATGTAAAATATATCCTTATTTTTAAAAATTTGTGGTGCCCAAAAATTGGCTGTACCGAAAGACGCTCCTTTTTTAAGTCCGAAACTATCCTGTATGTTTTTTAGCAACGTCCACTCTGCCATATCTGATGAAGTATACCCGATAAAACCATTGCCGGCATTTCCGCCTGCGGTACCGTAGAGATAGTAAACCCCTTTGTAATTGTACACTGCAGGATCAGCCAGGAAAGTATTGCCACGCTTTTCATTCAAAGTTTGCGCCTGCAATTTGTTGTACCAACAGGCCAGCACCCAGATGCCTGCAGCGAAAAATATTCTGCTGTTTTTTATTAAAAAAAATTCATCAAACGCTTTGTAATTTTACATTCAATAATACTCACCTGTATATATTTACGTTCATTTTTTCTTACTCATTTTCTTTTAGCTGATAAATTTTAACAGATTTAAAATTCACGTTGCCGTGTTTGGCATACAACCACAGGTAATTGCCATTTTGTTCCGGCGTGCGGTTTACAATACATCTTCTGTTATCAATACAAACATCAATGATATCATCGTATAAAATGATGTCAACTTTTATTTTTTTATTAAGGTCGTTTACCGCTTTTATATTGGTGTTGCCTAAACTCACTATCTGTGTATTAGCACTAAAGTTAAGCCGGTATCCATCAGAGGCTTTATCATCTGAACGCAATTGCAGCCCGTACTCTTCTGTAGCACTCAATGGTTCTATTTCCAGCATTATCCTGCACCTGGCAGGCACCTGGCTTGTGTGTGCGGCACCTGCACCATCCGGCGACTGAATACTTACATCATTGTTACCGCTTACCCGGGCATTCAAATCAGCGGTTAATTTTAAAGCAAGTGCAGCACCGGTCGCAGGAATCATTTCTGCGGGGAATTTTGTATCCAATGTACCGTCTGGCAACTGCACTATTTCTCTAAAAACTGAGTTGCCGCCAAATATTTCGCCGTTGTTATCTTTATTATCCTTCCTGGATGGAATCCATCCGGCAGCTATCCGTCTGCCATTTTTGAATGCTGCAGTCTTTACAACGTTTGACCATGATTCATTCAATGCCTGGTACATTGGTTCACTCCAGGGTCCAAATGGTTTTTTCGATTTTACATAATACGTATCACTGTTGTCGCTGTACACCAAATAATACCAGCCGTTCCAAAAAAAATAATCAGGGCATTCCGGAACAGATGGCTGGCCCGTTAATACTGGTTTTTGAACAGACCAGTTTTTAAGATCTTTAGAAGTGAGGTGTACCAGGCATCCACCTGCATGCTGCATGATTGACTTCTCTTGCCAGCTTGAAACAAACAAATGAAATTCGCCTGTTTTTTCATCAACAAAAACTTTCGGGTCCCTGAAATCTCTTTTGCTGTAGCCTGGCGCAGACGTGTAAAAAGGATTCGGGTGTTGTTTTTCAAAATGAATACCATCATTGCTTACAGCATAGCTCAGTTGTTCATTCACCTTTCCATCATTGATTAACCTGGTTGCGTAAAATGCATAAAATTTTTGTTTGTAAAATACTACTGAGCCGGTGCAAATTGATTTTTCCCATTCCTCATCTATCCCCAGCACTACCGGATATTGTTTCCAGTTTTTTAAATCTGCAGAAGTACTTAAAACCCATTGGTGCCCACCCAATCCATTCAGCCTTTTATGGTGTGCAGAATCCAGCAGCCAGTAATAATAATATAACCCGTCATGTGAGAAAGGCATACAGTCACCGACAAACAGATCACTTTTTGGTTTAAAGTATTGCAGGTTTTTGGTAACCTGTACCTTAGGGTCGTACTGCACTCCCAACTGGCCATAAGCAAGCACTTGAATAATGCACAACAGGTATAGTACTGATATATTTTTCATCCGGTAATTAGTTTATTAAATGATAAAAATATTGCCGGGTGCTGATGAAACTACTTCAATAAATAACAGCATTTATTAACGGTATACTTTATGAAGTGAAATGAATTGTAAAAAACAATTACACGAACACCGCTCGTTTTATTTTTTAGTAATAACATTGCCCGGTTTATGGTTGCTGAACAACCGCTGCTGCATCAAGCCTTCTTGTGTGCAATTTTTGACAAATAAATGTTCCTATTTTTTCCCCTTCTTCCAAACCATTTGTAATGGATGGCATATAATGAATGCCACCATAAAATCTACTGATGGCAGCTTCTTTAGCCGCTTCTTCGAATGAATTAAAATGTCTTACCGGAATCTGAAATTCAGTTTCTGTAGAATCTGCATACCCAAAATTTTCACCAAACAAATTGGTTAGCAACACGGCACAGGCCGCCGATACAACACTGTGCCCGCTGGTATATTCCGGAAACGGCGGTGTTTGCAACAAGGGCGTCCAGCTTTGGCTGATGTACCTGTTGATATAAGTTTCCGGGCGAATGCATTTGCTCCGGTATTTTTCATTCCAGCAACTGATAAAACAATCTGCCAATGTAACGGATATGCGTGCATAGGCTTCTGCAGATTGCACAAAATCTGCGTTTAGTTTTTTACAGGCCAGCTGCGTAATATTGATCCAGTGGCCGCCGGGAGAAATCTTTTTTGTTGCATACATCACATGCCCGTTCACGTTCATTTTAAAAGGATTGCAATCCCAAAAATTGGCGACTTCCATTTGTTCGGGTGTGAGGTGTAATCCTATATTCTGAACATCTTTTGCTTCTTTATAAAAACGGCTTGTACTATCTGTTGAAAAGGGTGTTGGCGGCAATGGTTTAAACTGTTGTGCAGAATCTAACAGAAATGTTCTCAGTTCACCCCAATGCGGCTCAATGGCTTTCATGTAGGCAGGCGGTGTTGGCTTCCAGGTAGCCGCATCATTGCTTACCATGTATTTTGACAGTGAACGGGTTTGTTTATACTTATCCTGCAAGGACCAGGCTATAATATGCTCTGCAATTTTTCCTCCGTAGGTGATGGAATTATTAAACACATCATCGGGCATGCCGGTTGCCCTGAATTCTATTAAAATGCGGTTATAAAAATCAGCTATTTTATCTTCTGAAATAATCATTGATTTGGCCACCA
>JAYUBR010001084.1:0-1063 GCA_043740775.1 Ferruginibacter sp.
GCAGTAGTGGCGCCTATTTATAAAAGACTCGACCTGAATATTACAGAAGAGGTTTCTATAAAAACAGGTAAAGAAAGACACACACTGCGGTTTACTTTAGACCTTGTAAATGCAGGGAACTTCATTAATAAATATTGGGGAACTTATAAAACACCTAATTTAAGTAACTTCCTTGCATTTGAAGGTGTGGCAGCAGATGGTAAACCAAGTTTCTCTATGCCTTACCTTGATAAGAATAACCAGGTTCCTTTGGTAAATAGTTTTAAGGACAATACAAATATTATTTCACGCTGGCAGATGCAGTTTGGAATACGGTATTTGTTTAATTAAGAAATCAGGCTTTATTCAAAAGCCATCTCCGTTGTGAGGTGGCTTTTTTTATTTAAACAAAAAAATTTGTAAACTCCTTCAACAAAATTCATAGATGTCCGCATTATGTCAATAATACCCATATTGCCAAAGTGTTCTTAAAGAAAAAAGAAGATTTACCCCAATCACTAAACATAACATTATAAATTATGTAATTGTTATATTTTTGTTACAACCAAATAACCCCCAATTATGAGATTATTAAAACGAACCAGCATTGGTATTGTATCTATGCTATTTTTTTTTAGTTTACAAACCAATGCCCAGGTAACTACTGCAACAATTAGTGGTACTGTAACCGGTACCGATGGCAAGGCTTTACCAAATGCAACCGTGCATATTTCATTTGCAAATGCAGGTATCAGCAAAACGATCACTACCTTATCTAATGGTACTTACCTGGTACCCAATTTACGGGTAGGTGGTCCATACAAAATAGACGTTACCTATGCCGGCTACCAGCAAAAAACTGAGAATGATATTGTGCTGGAACTGGGACAAAACACCTCCGTAGATTTTAAGTTGGAAGCCAGCAATGTGAGCCTGCAGGGAGTAACAGTTACCGGCAAATCTAAAATATTTGATAACCAGCGCACAGGAGCTTCTACTAATATCAGTTCCCGCCAAATCAGGCAATTGCCTACCATCTCCAGGTCGGCTGATGATTATACAAGGCTTACACCATCTGCATCTG
>JAYUBR010001085.1:0-1061 GCA_043740775.1 Ferruginibacter sp.
CCGGCTACAGTAGGTTTAAACCAACCATTTCCGGTTTGCCTTGAATACAACCTGCATGGAGGTGATGGCAAAACAGAACGCCCTACCGGTGAAATTTGTGCCTCGGGTATGTATGTTGAAATCAACGGCAAAAGAAATAAGGATTACTGCACAACACCTGCTGTTAAAAAAACTTTTAACGGAGATGAATGGGTGACCGCTGAAATTGATGTGAAGAATGGAAAGATTACCCATTTTGTAAACGGAGAACAAATCATCCGGTTTGAAAATCCACATTATGATTCCACGCATGCGGAAGGAAAGAAATTTATTACAGCAGGAAACGATTCGGTTACCGGAGGTTATATTTCACTTCAATCCAACAGCCACCCTATGGATTTTAGAAAAATAGAGATTATGGAATATTGAGCTTGCGGGTTAAACAGCTATTTTATTTTCTGAATAATCCTGAAGGTGCCGCTTGTATAACCAACAACACGCTACTGACAAAACCAGTTAATTTAAAGAAATGACTATAGTAATAATTCTACAATTTACTCCTCATCCAATAATTTTACTGATACAGAGTTAAGTATGAATTAAACAGTTGTTGCAAAAAAGTTTACCAATTGTTTTTGAGCCATTTTTCAGAACATCATTATCAATACCATTAAACCATACCAGGCGTCAGGCATACGAAGGCTCGGTCATAGACATGCTCAATCCAAAAAAACAGTGGAAATACATGGTGGCAAAATATGGATTGAATCAAGGCCGGGAGCGGGAACAACTTCTCATTTTAGCATCCAGAAAAATAAAACTATGAAAACCAAATTGAATTGTGTATTGCTTATTGACGACGATGAACCCACAAATTTCCTCAACCAGATGCTGGTAGAAGAAGCAGATTGTGCCCGGCATATCCAGGTGGCGCAGAGCGGCGAAATCGCAATTGATTACCTTACCAACAGTGATGAGCCTGCAAATAATAATAAAAGCTTTCCCTGCCCGGACCTTATATTTCTTGATATTAATATGCCGGCTATGAATGGATGGGAATTTCTTGAAAAATACAGGGAATT
>JAYUBR010001086.1:0-1060 GCA_043740775.1 Ferruginibacter sp.
TCTATTATTTTCACGCCAAAAGTGATTTCTATCCCTTTATTTTCCATGCTGCCATTGTTACTCAATATGGCTCCGCCGCCGCCGCTGGTGCTGGGCACAAAAGGAGAAAAGTACAATCCTTTGGTTAAGCTTCTGTACACCTCAACCGAAGTGCGCAACCTGTTTTTAAATAGTTCAATGTCTGCACCTATGTTGGCAGTACTTCTTTTTTCCCAGGTAAGGTCTACGTTACCCAATCCGCCTATTTGCAATGTTCCTGTACCGCTGTAGGTTCCTCTTCCGTAGCGTTGTTTATACGGAAAATCGCCAATACCGTTTTGGTTGCCCACACTTCCGTAACTGGCTTTTAATTTCAAATAATTGATGGCCCTTACATTAAAAAATCCCTCATCACTCACGATCCATCCGCCACCCACAGAACCATATTTAGTCCACCGGTGTTCCGTACTCAATTTTGAAGAGCCGTCTGTACGACCTGTAACACTCAGGTAATACCTGTTTTTATATGCATAATCAATAGAACCAAAATAAGACATTAATGCACTGTTTTCGGGAAACCCGCCGCCAACAATTGGAATAAAGCCGTTGGAAACGGTGCCTGCCACAAGGCCCGCCTCATTATCGAATGGAAGCAACAACCCATAACCGGTATAATTAAAACTTCGTCCCTTATTGCTTACAAATTCAGCAAATGCTGAAGTTGATATGCTGTGGTTTCCGGCTTTGTCAAGAAATGTGCGATAATTTAAACTGTTTGTGATGGTATATTTTGTACGCCTGTCCAGGCTGCGGCTCACTTCTCCGTTCAGCCTGAAAGCCTGGCCGAATGCGTCGTTTTGCAACGCACTTTGAGTGCCATTTTTGGTAATGCCAAAGCCTTCAGATTGTGAATAATCAAGGCCGCCATTGATTTTATACGTAAGGTTTTTTACCCATGGCAATTTCCATTCCAGGTACATATTGCCGGAGCCTTTTAACTGTGCACTGGTGCTCTTGTTTTCTTTTAATTCTTCAACAGGGTTTATCCAGAAAGGAAATTGTATAGAGTTGGTATACTTGC
>JAYUBR010001087.1:0-12168 GCA_043740775.1 Ferruginibacter sp.
GCTTCAACAGGGCCATTGCCATCCAGGTAATAATCCAGTATATTTTATTTTTTAGTTTCAATGCACTTATTGTATTGATGGAATAATTATCTTTTTACAATGACTTACAATGTATTTTATTTCCTGCTTTTTAATAGAAAAAAAAGCCCCGGCATTAGTATTAAATTTCACTTTAAATACCCATAATAAATACATTGCACAAGCCATATAGCCAACACTGCTTACTGCTGCCGCAGCATTAATACCACCTGCGGGTATCAGTAATACGTCGCCGGTAACTACAAGTACCAATGCCATAAAAGCTGCTATCAGGTTATCTTTCAACATTTTTTTACCACCAAGGTGCGCCGCCAGTACTGTAACAATACTTAATGCAAAAAAACCGGGAAGGTACAATAACAAGGCGATATACATCAGGTTAAAACCTGCACCAAAAATCCAGGGTAATATCCAGTAAGCGGTTAAAATGATAATGGCAGTAACAGGAATAAAAATGAGCGTAATAGCCCTGCACAATTGCTGTACTTTATCTACCGTCATTACTGCATTGTTTCCAGCACTGTATGGAAAAACCAGGCTTCCAATGATTGAAGGAACCAAAATCAGTAACTGTCCAAATTTTGAAACCTGTATATAATTACTCAATGCGGCATTGCTGCAATATTGCTGCACAAAAAAATAATCAATTCTTATAACCAAAAAAAACAGCACATTGCTTAAAAAAGCAATAGATGAATATTTAAAAACATCTTTAGCAGCAGATAAACTTTTAGCAAACAACCTCCGGTTGCCTTTTGTGCCGATTAAAATTACAGCTATTAGAATACAAGCCAGCAATGCAATGCTAACAATATAAACCTGCTGGTAATAGTTTTTGTTTACAGCATTTAACGGCTTTGCATACCATAAAAAAAACAGGATTACCGTTGTAACAAAATTTATACAACAGGTAATAATATTGAGGGAGATAAACCATTTTTTTGCATAAAAAAAAGCTGAAAAATAAATAATACTTAGGTTGCTTACAATAAATAAAAGCGCTAAAAAACTGCTAACAGTAAGCCTGGTATATCTAAGGGCAACTGCACCGGTTAAAGCCTGTATCAGCAGTAAGGGTAAAATAAAAAGCAGGATGGATGCTATTAAATTATTATTTCTACTGGCATAATAAGTAATGCCCGATTCAAGGCACCAGCTTAATACCAGTATCATAAAAGACAGCACCGTTATATCATAAAAAAAACTGCCGCTTGCTGCAACACCCAGTAGCCTTACCATTATTAAATTGATAAAAAATACCAATAAGGTATTTATCATTTTCCATACTATGGTATGTTTTAGAATGGTATTAAAATGCATATTTTGCTACACTGGCAGTATTAAATTTTAAACAAAGGGTTGCGTATGCAAAGTACTGAAAGCTTATAACAGTTAATTGTATTCCACTTTATCATCCAACGAAAAATAAGAAAAATAAAAACAACCCGTAAAAGCCAGCCAGATAAAATAATAAATCTGCATTAATAAGTAGTCGGCAAACAAAAAAGCACAGAATACGATCATTAAAATCCTGTCGTACCTGCGGGTAAATAAACCTATTGCAAACGTAAGCTCTGCCAGGGTTCCCATTATATAAAAAGCAAAAGCTGTAATCTTGTGCTGTACTAAAAAGTAAATAAATTTTGTATACCAGTTTTGTGCATTGCTTACCAGATATACAGCGTGCTGCTTTAATAAAATACCCGACATCTGGTCTGTATTAAAAATTGCGCCGCTAAATAATTTCTGCACTGCGGCAGCTACAAACATGAGTATAAAAATAATCCGGACAACATGCAGGTAATAATAAAACCCTTTAATGGTGGTGGAAGATAAAATTAATGGAATCAGAATCCAGCTCATGTATCCCTGCATACTGATGTAACTTACTGAAGAAAAGAAGATGGCATACACAGTGGTAATACCAATGGTTGTAAATGCTAACACTTTTTTTGCTTTAAAATTAAGTAAGGTTGCCCCGGTTAAAATTACAGGGAGCAACAGGTATATAACGTCGAACGCTACACGAAGCCACCGGTTACTGAGTAGCGCATGTTGCAGGTTGCTTAGCATCAGTATGTTTCGGGTAAAATCAAGACTGTTTAAAAAAAATACAGGGTCAAGGGAAGAAAACAACAAACCATTCCACCAAAACCAGCCAAAGTTTAATAAAAAACACAGCAGGTAAAACCAGGTAAATTGTTTAATATGTTTTTCAGAAAGCAACAATGCATTTCAATTTTACAGGTGATGTAATGGCGGTTAACTGGCCGTTTTGCCATGTGTATTTTTGTTGAAAGGCCGATAGTTGAAAAATTTTTTCTCCTGTTATTTTTTCTGCCAGATTTGTATACCACTCTGTAAATTCCTTATCTGTGATGGTATTAACATAGTATTCTTTTTTCATCCACTGTGCTATACCCACTTTATTAAATATCCGTTGCATGGTATTGAAGACTCTTTCATTGTTTTGTTGCTGATGTAAATAACTTTCCAAATACACCTGCAACTGGTCTCTTGCAGACATAGATAATTTTGAATAATCAACCGGCTGATTATTGATGTATAAACGAACCACATTTTGTGTATCACTGCTGTAATATTTTTCACTGTACATCCCATACTGCAAAATAGGTGTTGCCACTGCACCCTGCTTGACATTTAGAAAAACCCATATAGAAATAAACAGCAAAAAAAACAACACAGCTTTTTTATTATAGAACCACAAGTCTTTTAAAAACATGCTAATAAATTATTTTTGCAGGTACAATAATACTCTTTGTTAATCAATGACCACTGAATATAAAGCTTTAATTTTTTGGTGTTGATCCGAACGTTAATTTTAAGCATTAAATAAAACCGTTTATGGCAATACTCCACAAAATAAATACAAAGGCAACAACTCAGATCAATACTGGTTTCGGTATAAATACTTCCGATTATGGGGGCCGCTTTATAAATAAAAATGGCCTTCCAAATATCGAAAAAAGAGGCATTGATTACTTTGGCCGTATCAGTTGGTATCATACCATGCTGCAGATGCCAAGGTGGAAATTTTTATGCATACTTTTTTTATTTTACTTCGGGATGAATTTAATATTTGCCATTATTTACGTCAGCATCGGTATCAATCACCTGCAGGGAATTATTGCAAACAGTATGTGGGAAAAATTTGGGGAAGCGTATTTTTTTAGTGCCCAAACCTTTACTACCGTGGGCTATGGACGCATTAGCCCAAAAGGATTTACAACCAGTACTGTAGCGGCTTTTGAGGCATTAATAGGATTATTGAGTTTTGCCCTTGCCACCGGTCTTTTTTACGGGCGGTTTTCTAAACCCAAAGCCTATGTACGTTTTAGTAACAATGCGGTATTGGCTCCTTTTAATAACGGTTTGGCAATTATGATGAGGGTTGCACCTTATAAAAATAACAACCTGATAGATGCAGAAGCAAAAGTAAGTGTTGGTATTATTATGGAAGAAAATGGTTCGCCTAAAAATAAATTCTTTTCATTGGAGCTTGAATATGAAAAAGTAAATTCACTTACACTTAGCTGGACAATCGTTCATTCCATTACTGAAAATAGCCCGTTTTATAAATTTACGGCCGAAGATTTTGCCAATGCAAAAGGCGAAGTACTGATTTTTTTTAAAGCATTTGATGATATGTTCAGCAATACTGTGGCAGCAAGAAGTTCATACACATTACAGGAACTGGTGATTGGCGCTAAGTTTGTACCTATGTACCACCGCGACCAAAAAAGAAATACCACTATTTTAGAATTAGATAAACTGAATAGTTATGTCGCTACAGATATCAGCCACTTATGGCAATCTGAAAAAAAAGAAGAAAGTATTTAACAGTGAAATTTTAAGAAACGGCTAAATGAATAAAATGCCTGACCTGCTTTTTGCAGATTAAATCAGTCAGCAATCAACTATGATTTTACAATGAATTGAGGAGGTGTTAGAGTTGATAAAAATTCCTGGTACGGTTAACTTTTATATCTCTTAAAATACCTGATTTTGGACTGATGGTAATGTTAAAAAAACGATAGCGGCCAACGGGTGATATATTGATAGACATTTGCCAGCAGTGCATTTCCCGGGCAATAGACATAGAAAGTGTACCCAATGTTTTCTGTGTAATATTATAATACCCATTGATGCCCAGTTGCCATTTTTCTGTAAGCTTTAGAGTAGAGTTCCAGTTTACATTCTGATCCAGGTTATTTTTAAACCCAATTTTGGCTGACTGAAATACTTTGCTGAACTGAAGGGAATAGGAAAAGCTCAGCGACCACGGAAGACTAAAGTCAGCAAACTCTGCCGGGTTGTTTGCAATATAGGCTGCTTCTGTTTCATACTCATCCAGCGGCATGCCCGTGTTTTGATTGATCAGTTGGTTCGGGTTCCTGGGTACAGCCGCTTTCTTTTTAGACTGGTCGCCGCCCTGGAACTGGGTTGATAAAGATATGCTGCCACTTACCAAACGCCCCAACGCCGCTTTTTTATTCCAGACTAATTTATTAATTGTGCGGCCATTGGCAGGGTCTACATCATAAGGATCAATGGTGGCACTGGTGGTAATATTTATTTTATTAAATAAATTGGTTCTGGCACTTAGGCTGAAGGTGCTGAATTTTAAAGTATCTTTTAAAAAATTATAACTGCCGTTGATGCTGAATCCATCAATGAGGGTAATTTTTTTTGTAGCACCTGCTGCCGTATCAGCTTTATTGCGCACCTTCATCTGCAGGTTATTATCTATGTTAAAACTCAACCCGCCAAACTTGCCCTCACCAAAAGCACCATACAAACTGTTGGAATATAAAGATACCCTGTTAAAATAGGTGTGACCCGTATCACTCTTTATGTTATAGTAAGATTTACCATTAAAATCAGGTTTATAACTGATGCTTACTGAAGGACGTATTTCATGACGGATAGCTTGTACTTTAGCATTTTTACCAAATGTAAAAGCACCAAAAATACGGGTTGAAAGACTCAGACTGAAAGACATATCCCGTGCAGTATAGAATCCCTTTTTTAACGTGGTATCTATTCTATTTTTAACAGTATTTAATGTTTGAAAAAGCTGTTGCTGGTACCATTTTTCTGAATAGCTAACGCCGGGAGAAATTTGTACCGGGCCAATCTGTGGTAGTGATAGAGAGATCGGCACATTGTGAGTGGCGCCCCATTGCAGGTTATTAAAAATTTGTTTGCCAATATTTATTTTACTGACTGTTGTATCGTCCGAAAAAAAGGTTTGGCTTTTAGCGTTCGAGTTTAAAGCTACCCCAATATTTTCGTACCATTTTAAAGTACCAACAGGCTCCTTTCTTCTAAAGGGATAGAGTGTATTTAAATTGAAAGTTAAATCCGGAAGCGTAACGTTGATGATTTTTGTATTGGTGTTTTGAAAATGATTGGCATTAACAGAAATATTATAAGGCTTATCCTTCCAAACCTTTGCATAGGCTATGGATGAACTTAACTGATTTTGAAAATTTCTTGCCGGGCTGTTGGGTACCTGTGAATTGAATTTACTGCTTCCCGCATTTACGTTACCGCTGAAAGTTACGCCGGGCCTGGCTTTGGTATCTGAGCTATGGGACCATCGTATATTGAACGCATTGTTGGTTGAGTAATCCGGATCACCTTTAAAATTGTATTTAAAGTGATTATAATCTAAAGAAAAATTTCCCGAGTAATGGTATCGCTTATAATACCGCGGGCTTACATTAAAAGTAAAGCCCCCATACGAATACAACGTGGCTCTTGTAGTTACATCCCAGTTATCGCTTATCACTTTGTAATAGCCCAACCCTTCCAGTGCTAAACCAAACTGGTCGTTGGCAGTAAAAGTAGGAGCCAGTAAACCGGAGTGCCTGCCTTGTGCCAAAGGAAAAAAACCAAAGGGTAAAATAATTGGTACCGGCACCCCTTCAAATTCGGGATGTACGGGCCCGGTAATGGCAAATTTTTTGTTCCGGAATTTTATTTTTTTACTTACAAATGCAAAGTGAGGTGTATCTAAATTACAGGTAGTAAATCTTGCTCTATAGGCATAAAAGTCGGTTGTATTGATCTTCTTCATCCTTTCACCATAAATATACATTTCACCCTGCTGGGTATAGGTACCCTTGGTAATTCCCTTTCCGTTTTTCATATTAAAACCAATGGTATCACTCACCATTTTCGATTCGCCTTGTTTTAGTGTAGGAAAAGAAACTACTTTACCGGCGCTGTCTTTTTTTAATGAAGCTGTAATCAGGCTGGTTGCCTGGTCAAATATTATCACCGGCGCCTCCAGGTCATTGTCTATATATTTTGTGGTAGATTTTTTTCCATACAACATTATCTTTTTTCCTGGTACATCCATCACCATTGAATCATCTGCATGATAAGTTACCGGTGCACTCAAAGAATCTTTTGACATCTTTGCATAAATGGTATCGGCCTGAACGTGGCTTGCAGTATCACTTCCCGTATTTGGAAGGGTATCTTTTATTGGATAAACACTTGTATCCAAAATAGGTGGCTTTTCATCACGCAATTTTTGCAGTGTATCTTTCGTTAAAGGGAGCTTTGTTTTAGGTAAACGTTGCAGCTTTGCGGATGGTTTGGGAAGGGTATCTGTAGTTAAATTTTTGTAAAACTCCTGCATTGCAAACATCTTATTAGCAGGCATAAGCGTTACTATAATAAGTAAGGCCATCACCATGGATGCCAATATATTTTTTGCCTTACCTTTGTTATTGTTATTCATTGCAGTTGTGCGCAAAAATAATGATATTAGATACACCAATGTGTGAAGAAACTCTTATAATTAAAAACCCAGATAAACCCGGTTGAATATGTTTAAAATGAATTTTGTGATGAAAATTTTTTTAGCTGTTATTTTTATCTCTTCTGCTGCGGTTGCACAAACACCAAAAAAAATAAAAACAATTATTGTAGATGCCGGTCATGGTGGTAAAGATTTTGGCGCACACGGCGGCTATGAAGGTGGCTTAAATTCTTATGAAAAAAATATCACTTTAGATATAAGTAACAAACTGGTGGCAGAATTAAGAAGACAGTTACCCGATGTAAAAATAGTTCCCACACGTACAACCGATATTTATCAATCACCTCCCGAAAAAGCAAATATTGCCAATGAAAATCATGGCGATTTGTTTGTGTGCATACATGCCGATGCGGTAAACCTGCAAACAGGCAGAAGGCAGATCGGTCATCACCAAGAAACACGTTACCATGTAAAATATAAAGGCAAGGGCAGAAGGAAAAAGAAAATCTCCACTCCTTATACGGTTACAGTGCCTACTTATGAATATTTTAAAATAGGCAGTCAGCGCAAGGGCACCAGCATCTGGTTATTTGCTGCACATAAAACCAGTGAAAAGCTGAAAGCGGTAATGAATAATGAAGATCTGCAGATTGAATCCGGCAGTGACAGCGTGTATAATAATATTGATTTTGACACCCCGGAAGGAAGAATAAAGGCAAAAATTTATGCCGATCGTTACCAGAAAAAAAGCATTAAACTGGCCACCATGGTAGATGAGGAAGTAGATAAAACAGACCGTGCTGCATTGGGCCTTAACCAGCGCCAGAAGGGCATTTGGGTATTGCAGGCAACCAATATGCCGGCTATTTTAATTGAAACCGGTTTTATTACCAACTACGATGATGAACGCTATTTAAACAGCGATAAAGGCCAGCAGGAACTGGCTGAATGCATTGCCAGGGCTGTAAAAAAATACAAAGAAGATATTGACCATACCGCTGTTGTTGCAACTGTTGCAAAGCCTGTTGAAAAAAATGAAACAACTGATAAATATGCTGACAGAGCAAAAAATATTTTGAAAAGAATCAATTTAACGCAATCTGATTTTAAGGTTGATTTATACGATGATGGTGATATTGATGGCGATATTGTTTCGGTTTATTACAATGGTAAAAATATACTGAGCAATAAAAAATTAACTGAAAAGCCTATATCGCTTAACCTTAAGGCCGACCCCGACAGAACTGAAAATGAACTATTGATTTATGCTGAAAATGAAGGCAGCATAGCGCCCAATACCGCTTTAATGATAGTTACAGAAGGCAATACCAGAACCGAAGTACGCATTACCGCCGATGCAAAGAAAAACGGGGTGGTATTGTTTACAAAAAAATAACAGACTGCTACTCTCTTTCAGTGAGCTGATTATTACCTATTTTTACTATCTAAACAACGTAGTTTACAAATGACTATTTCAAACGAAACAAAGGTTGGCGCATTAACCGCCATTGCTATAGTACTGCTTATATTGGGATTTAATTTTTTGAAAGGCAAAAATATTGGTGGCAAAAACACGCATTACCTTGCAGTGTTTAGCGATATACAAGGCTTGGCAAGCAGTAACCCTGTTGTGATCAATGGCAAGCAAGTTGGCAATATTGCCAAAACCGACGGCGGTAAAGACATGCGCCGGATTGTGGTTGATATCAACATGACCGAGGATGTAACTATTCCTGAGGACGCGGTTGCCGTTATCAATAAATCTTTGCTGGGCAATGTACAAATGGATATCCGGCTGGGAAACAGCAGTTCTTTTTTAAAAACCAATGATACCATTAAAGCAATTCCAAGCGATAACATTCTGGGCGATGCCATGAAAAAACTGGACCCGGTTTTATTCCAGGTTACCAATGCCGTAAAATCGCTTGACTCCTTGCTGGGTACGGTTACAAAGGTATTTGATCCCAATGCGAAAAAAAATATCCAGAGCATGCTGGATAACCTGAACAAAACCACGGCAAGCCTTGCCGTTTCATCTGCTTCGTTACAGGGTTTATTAAATGCACAAACCGGTGCGCTGGCAAAAACCCTGGATAATGTAAGTTCTTTTACAGGTGCATTAAAAAACAACAATGAAAAAATCAGTGAAACAATGAGCAACCTGGCTACAACTACCAATAAATTATCAAAGCTTGATTTTGAAAAAACACTGACTACTTTAAATGGAACCATTACGGATTTAAAAGGTGCAGTAGGAAAAATAAACAGCAATGATGGCACGCTTGGTTTGTTGTTAAACGATAAAAAATTATACAATAATCTTAACGCCACCAGCAATAAAATAAATCTGTTACTGGATGATGTAAGGGTACATCCAAAACGCTATGTAAACATTTCTGTATTTGGAAAAAAAGATAAAAACAGTCCCTTGTTAATGCCATTACCGGATACAGTAAATGCACCTTATCTTATAAAGCCATAAACATACAATGCATACCGGGCCTGTATTTTATGGAATTCAATCTGTTTTATTTTGCACGTAAATATTTATCCCAGTCACAATTGTAAAACTTTGTGATACTGTTTGTAAATAAAAATAGAAATTGCACCGGGCTAAAATCAAACGCATTGAAAGTAATATTTACCAAAGTTTTTTTTTATTTATTCCTGCTTTTATTTGCCGGTAGTTTTACTGCAACAGCACAGCTAACGCTCCCCAAACAACCCGGCACCGATACCCTTAGAACCATCCAGATTATACAGGGACAAAGCCTTCGTGAAAAAACTATTGATTCTATCACCTCTTTAAAAACAATTGCCGGAAATGTTATTTTAAAAGAAGGGCTTACCCTTTTTTATTGCGACAGCGCTACTATCAATAGTTTGACCAATGTACTGGAAGGTTACGGCAATGTACACATCAATCAAAACGACAGCATTCATACTTACTCCCAATACCTGAAATATGTAGGAAAAGACAGGATAGCTTTTTTAAAGAAAGATGTGCGGTTGACTGATAAAAAAGGAACCTTGTATACCCAGGATTTAACCTACGATTTAAAATCGAGTGTTGGAAATTATACTACCGGCGGAAAAGTTGTAAATGGTACAACGGTACTTACCAGTAATGAAGGCACTTATTATGGCAGTACCAAAGATGTGTATTTTAAAAAGAATGTTCACCTGGTGGACCCTAAATATGATATTGTAAGTGACAGCCTGTTATACAACACCCAATCACAACTGGTTACTTTTATTACTGCCACAAAAATAAAGAGTAAAGAAGGCGGCGATATTTATACCAAAAGCGGTAGCTATAATTTGCAAAATGGTAAGGCATTTTTTGGTAGCCGCTCTGTAATAAAAGACAGTACAAGAACTTATGTAGCCAACGATATGGCCTACGATGAAAAAAGTGGTATCGCACAATTAGAAGGCAATGCGGTGATTAAAGACAGTGTGAACGGATATAGTATATTGGGTGGACAAATTTTTACAAATAAATTTACCGGTGCTTTTTTAGCCAGCCGAAAACCTGTACTGATATTTAAAGGCGAAGGAAAAGACAGTACTTTTATTGCTGCTGATACGCTGTTTTCGGGTGTAATAAAACTTGATATCAATGGTAAAAAAATAGTTGAAACCGATACATTGAAGCATACAACCGTAATCGGTTTTACAGATTCTACTACTGCTACTTTGCAAAATAAAAATGATTTACAAAAAAATGATTTCAGCAAGATTGACTGGCTGAAACCGGTAACTCTTTTAAAAAAAGATTCGGGTTTTGTGTATGTAGTTGAAAAACATAAACAACCTGATAATGCCCTTAGTGCAGAACAAATAAAAGAAACTGCGCTCACAAAAAAAGCGGATGCCGCTATTGAAAAAATACGCAGTGAAGAAACTATTGTTAGTAAATTGCCAATTAGTCCTGATTTAAAAGCTGCCGCAAATAAGCCTATAGACAGCGTTGCTGTAAAACAGTTTGCAAAAACCGATACATTAAAAAAGGCAACACCTTCCAAAGCAGTGAAAGACACTACCATCCGCTATTTTGAAGCATTTCATCATGTACGTATTTTTAATGATTCTGTACAATCTGTATGCGACAGTTTGTTTTATTCTTCTGAAGATTCTGTATTTAGATTGTACCAAAAACCATTGGTTTTTAACAATAAATCGCAGATAGCTGGTGATACCATTTACATGTTTACAGAAAATAAAAAAGCTAAACGGATGTATGTTTTTAACAATGGTATCATTGTAAACGAAGCCAACAAACAAATGTATAACCAGATGGGCGGCAGAACCATCAACGGTTACTTTAAAGATGGCACGATTGATTATATGAGAGTAAAAGGCAATCCGGCTGAAAGCATTTTTTATCCGCAGGATAATGACAGTGCATATATCGGGATGAACAGAAGCAAGGGAGACGTGATAGATGTTTACTTTGTTGATAAAGCAGTCAACAAAGTGAAATTTGTAAACGATGTAGATGGCACCCTCTACCCTATCCGGCAAAGACCCGAAGATCAGAAATACCTGAAAAATTTTAAGTGGTGGGAAAGCAGAAGGCCAAAAAATAAGTTTGAGTTGTTTGAGTAAAACTATTATATCTTCTTATAAAATGTCTTCAATAAACTTACTGATGCAGGATACGCATAAAAAACATACTGCCATTAGCCCCATAAATCTTTAAGCTGTTTTATTTTTTGATGATATGAATATAAGCATAACAGCTAAATGCAGCCTGTGCAATATTATCGTTCCTTTTTTTGCAAACCCTTAACAGCGCAATTATCTTTTTGAGCGTTACTCAATTGTATTATTGCAAAACAATTACCAGGGCTGGCTAAATATTGAATTATTAATAACCCATTAAATAGTTAACATGAAAAAAATCATTGTAGTATTCAGCATCCTTACGGTATTTGCATTTTCGGTAACAGCACAGGATTATAAGAATGCTGTAGGTATCCGCCTTGGGCCCAATTCTCCCGCCATTTCTCCTGGTTTTTCCATTAAACATTTTTTAAACGAAACCAGTGCTATAGAAGGTATTGTAGGTGTCAGCAATGGCATTGGCTTGTGTGCTTTGTACGAGTGGCATCATCCGATTGAATCGGTGAATCATCTGCATTGGTTTGTTGGTGCCGGCGGTTATGCAGCCTTTCGATACAGCACAAGTTTTATTGGCGCAGCAGGTATTGCAGGGCTGGATTATAAATTTGATCAGATACCGCTCAATATTTCTGTTGACTGGAAACCTGAACTAAACATCATTACCAATGTAGGTTTTGAAGCCAGTGGAGTGGGCGTTTCTGCAA
>JAYUBR010001088.1:0-3814 GCA_043740775.1 Ferruginibacter sp.
TTGAGCGGTTTAGTGGCTTTTATGGCCATCTTATTAGCAGCCATCCGTATTTATAAAGGGCTCCGGAAATAGCTACACCTGCACCTGTTAACAATAAAAATTTTGTATATCGGTTTTGTAAAGTATATTTGTCTATCATTTAGGTAGACTTATAATAAACTATGCTATTATTTCCTTCCATATTGCAGCGTTGCAATTATTGCAGTGATAAGCTTTGTTGCTGTTAAGACAGTAGGTTTTGGCTAAATTTTTTGCAGACTATTTTACCACAATTTATTTTTTTTAAGCATGAATCAATCACCTGACAACAACGTTTCCCAATTACTCTATCAATTAGATGGACTAAACATTGCCGGAATTCTGAAAGTGCTGACCAGTCTTTATCCGGGGCAGGTAACCTTTTCTTCCAGCTTTAGTTTTGAAGATCAGGTAATTACACATGAAATATTAAGCAACCAGTTGCCCGTTAAAATTTTTACCTTGGATACCGGCCGTATGTTTGCAGAAACCTATTCTGTTTGGAACAGTACCAATGAACAATACGGTACTAAAATAAAAGCATATTATCCCAATCAAAATACGTTGCAGGAGTTGGTTGAACAAAGAGGACCCAATTCATTTTATGAGTCTGTTCAAAACAGGAAAGATTGCTGTTTTATCCGTAAAGTAGAGCCTTTAAAAAGAGCTTTGGCAGGAAACGCAATCTGGATAACAGGCCTGAGGGCAGAGCATTCACCCGACCGGCATGATTTACCCATCATCGAATGGGATGAATCCAACAAGATCATAAAATACCATCCTATTCTGCATTGGTCAACAGAAGAGGTAAAGCAATACATTACCCAAAATCACGTTCCCTACAACCCATTGCACGACAAAGGTTTTGTAAGCATTGGCTGTGCTCCTTGCACCAGGGCTATCAGGCCGGGCGAAGACTTTAGGGCGGGCCGCTGGTGGTGGGAAGATGCGGATAAAAAAGAATGCGGCCTTCATGTGCATGAAGAACCGGCAGCAAAAAATTAATTAATAGTCATCGTGAATAAAGGTTTTGAAAGCACACTTTGTTCGCAAAAAAAATAAGTATGAGTCAACACAGGTTAGATTATTTGGAACAGTTGGAATCGGAATCCATTCACATTTTTAGAGAAGTGGCAGGACAGTTTGAACGTCCGGCTTTGTTGTTTTCCGGTGGCAAAGATTCCATCGTATTGGTGCACCTGGCTTTAAAAGCATTTCGTCCCGGTAAATTTCCTTTTCCATTGGTACACATTGATACCGGTCATAATTTCCAGGAGGCGTTGGATTTCAGGGACCAACTTGCCAATACCATTGGCGAAAAGTTAATTGTAAGAAGTGTGGCTGATACCATCAAAGAGAAAAATTTAACTGAACAAAAAGGAAAGTTCGCCAGCCGCAACGCACTGCAGACTTATACTTTGCTTGATACCATTGAAGAGTTTAAATTTGATGCCTGCATTGGAGGTGCAAGAAGAGATGAAGAAAAAGCAAGGGCCAAGGAAAGAATATTTTCTGTAAGGGATGAGTTTGGACAATGGGATCCAAAACTACAACGGCCTGAATTGTGGAATACCTATAATGGCCGGATTCACAAAGGCGAGAACGTTAGGGTATTTCCGATCAGTAACTGGACCGAACTTGACATCTGGAATTATATCAAAAGAAATGAAATTGAATTGCCGTCCATATATTTTGCACACGACAGGGAAGTACTGGAATGGCAGGGACAGTTGGTAGCTACTTCAGAATTTATTCAGTTGGATGAAACGGATACCGTATCGGTAAAAAAAGTGCGTTACAGAACCGTAGGAGATATGACCTGTACTGCAGCCGTTGAATCAACCGCCAGTAATATTGACGATATTATAAAAGAAATCATCGCCACCAAAACAAGTGAAAGAGGCGAAACAAGAATTGATGACCGGGTAAGCGAAGCAGCCATGGAAGACAGAAAGAAGAACGGATACTTTTAGGAGTTAATAGTAGTTAGCTGGAAGATGACAGATATAATAGTCGGCTTAACTAACAACTTTAAACAAATATTTATAACTTATAACTACAAATGGATATTTTACGATTTATAACAGCGGGAAGTGTAGATGATGGAAAAAGTACTTTAATAGGGCGTTTGCTATACGACAGTAAATCAATCATGATCGACCAACTCGAGGCGATTGAAAAGCAAAGTAAAAATAAAGAAGACGGCGAGATTGACCTCGCTTTGTTAACCGATGGTTTGCGGGCGGAAAGAGAGCAGGGTATCACCATTGATGTGGCGTATAAATATTTCAGCACACCCAATCGTAAATTTATCATTGCCGATGCACCCGGCCATACACAATACACCCGTAACATGGTAACCGGCGCTTCCAACAGCGACTTGGCTATTATTTTGGTAGATGCACGCAATGGTGTGGTAGAACAAACCCGCCGGCATTCCATTATTGCGTCGCTATTGAATCTGCCGCATGTGGTAGTGGCCATTAATAAAATGGACCTTGTAAATAACTCACAGGATGTGTACAATAATATTGTGATTGATTATGCGGAAGTAGCTGCTTCACTGGGTTTGAAGGATATTAAATACATTCCCATCAGTGCCATCAATGGCGATAATATTGTAGAAAAGTCACCAGCTTTTCCGTGGTACGAAGGGGAGTCTTTATTGCACATTTTAGAAAATGTAGAAGTTGCAAATGACATCAATTATAACGATGCCAGGTTTCCGGTGCAATATGTAATTCGCCCGCAAACCGAGGCGTTGCACGACTATCGTGGATACGCCGGCAAAGTAATCAGCGGCATTTATAAAAAAGGTGATGCTGTTGTGGTACAGCCTTCCGGTTTACAAAGTACCATCAGTGCCATCGAAATAGGTGGTAAAGAAGTGGAAGAAGCATTTGCCCCTCAAAGTGTGGTATTGCATTTAACCGATGATATTGATATCAGCCGCGGCGATGTAATTGTACAAAAAGATAATCAGCCCTCAGTAGAAAATGAACTGGATGTGTTGTTATGCTGGATGGGAAACAAACCTTTGATACCCGGCAATAAATATTTGTTGCAGATTAACAGCCGGGTAACAAGGGCAGTGATTAAAGAAATTGAATATAAGCTGGATGTAAATTCCTTATTAAAAGAACCTGCACCCGAACAGGCAGGTTTAAACGATATTGTTAAGGTGAAAATTAAAACAGCCTCGCCCGTTCCGTTTGATTCATATAAAAAATTACGTGTAAATGGCGGTGCAATTTTAATTGACGAAACCAGCAATGTAACGGTAGGAGCGTGCATGATTCAGTGATTAATAATTAATAATGAAAAATTAAAAAGCGAAGCGCTAACAACTCATTACCCATAACTCATAACTAAAAATAGATGATCGCATCAAACTTTATACAATGTCTTTACAACCAGCACCAGCAGGCTACTACAGCTTTTCCTGATAAGGAACTGGCGCAGGAATTTATCGATGGTTTTTTTGAATTTTTGTTTATTCCACA
Organism: Ferruginibacter sp.; assembly: GCA_043740775.1. Classification (GTDB taxonomy): domain Bacteria; phylum Bacteroidota; class Bacteroidia; order Chitinophagales; family Chitinophagaceae; genus Ferruginibacter. Next base: position 3,522 of record JAYUBR010001088.1, read on the forward strand.
GAAACAAAAAAAGATGTCGCAATACGAATTGACAAAAGAGTTTGAATCATATAAAAGTCATTTGTCTGCATTAATCTACGATGTCAATGCGGATGGGGAGCAAACTCAATCAATTACAGATTTGTTCTTTGAAAAATTGCCGGAAATTTATAATACCCTGCTAAATGATGCGGAAGCTGTGTTGCAGGCTGACCCTGCGGCTAAGTCAATTGAAGAAGTGCTGATGGCTTATCCTGGGTTTTATGCAACCGCCGTGTATCGTTTTTCGCATCAGTTATTTTTACTGGGGGTAA
>JAYUBR010001089.1:0-1056 GCA_043740775.1 Ferruginibacter sp.
CGTTAGGTTTAACGGGTGGCGTAAATGGTGTTAATACAACTGCAGGTAATGATGCCTGGGGAGCATTACCGGGATCTGCAGGTCTGACTTTTAATAATTTAGTGTTACCTGTAACTATTACTCCCTTCAAAAAAAATATTGATTCTGTAAAAATTAACTCCGCAGCCGGGGGTTGCAAAATTTTTACTTTCAACGGTCTTGCATTCTTTAAGAGTTACGCCATTCAAAACTGGCAATGGACTTTTGGTGACGGTACGGCTGTAGTTGGCCAAAATATTTCGCACACCTTTAATGGTGAGGGATCCTTTAATGTGAAATTGGTAATTACAGATATCAATGGTTGTAAAGACAGCGTAACAAAATCTATCTCTGTTGCTGCCTGCCCTGAAACGATCATTAATACCTATACTCCCATTGTAGCCCTCAGCACCTGCGATAATAAAATTACTGTCGAAGATGGTTCCACTTTCAATCCCGGTGACACAGTTTTGATAATACAAATGAAAGGAGCTGAAATTGATTCTTCCAATACCGCTTCTTTTGGCACCGTTACCAATTATAAAAATGCAGGTAATTATGAATTTAATTATGTAAAAAGCAAGGTGGGTAATATTATTGAATTAAAGGATAGTCTTACCAGGACGTACGATGTCCCAAAGGGAAAGGTGCAGTTGATCAGGGTACCATATTATAATACCGCCAACATTGCTGCAACGATTACGTGCCTTCCATGGGATGGCAGCAAAGGCGGCGTATTGGTGTTAAATGCCAAAGATTCCGTAAACCTGCAGGCCGATATAAACCTAACTGGGAAGGGATTTAGAGGCGGTAACAGCCCCAATACCGGTTCGCAAACACTATATTGTTTCGAAAATAATTACAGCTACCCGTCCGGTTCACTAACAGCTGCGGATAAAGGTGAAGGTATTGCTTTAATCGGAAACGGCATTGCATGGGGAAAAGGATATTCTGCCAATGCCGGCGGCAGCGGCCTTGGTCACAATTCCGGAGGTGGCGGTGGTTCCAATGGTGGGGCAGGTGGACTGGGCGGATACC
>JAYUBR010001090.1:0-1054 GCA_043740775.1 Ferruginibacter sp.
CTGAGCGTGTATATTATCCTTAGCAGTGTATTTGTATTTTTTACTATTTTAACGGTAGCCCTCATTGTTTTTACCCCTATAAAATATTATTTACCAGGAGTAGGTTACGGTGATGCAAGGCAGGTGAGGGAATACAGACAACTTAAAATAAGGGCCGATTCGATGGAAAACGCCATGAAATTTAAACAGCAATATTTAGATGATCTAAAAAAAGTGTTGGAAGGAAAAACACCTTCACTGGATACCAACAAATTAGACTTACCAAAAGAGGATAATACGAATGAATAGTAAAAACTTATTGCCGGGTGCATACCATGAAACATATTTGAACGTTGTTTTAGTGCCATTCGTCTAATGTGTCAGGTAAAATGGAAATGAAACAGATAACAGGAGTAGCAAGATAATTGAATATATCCCTTACCTTATGTAATTATGAAAGGATAAAATTTTTTTGTAAAATAAATTTCGATTAACCAATTCCAAACCTAAAAAAAATCAATTATCATGTTCAATTCAAAATCTAAATCTTCCGGCAGCGAAACATCTGGCGGCAGCACAACCATTATTGGAGCCGGAACCATTATTAATGGAAATATTGAAAGTAGCGGCGACATCAGGATTGATGGTACCTTAATTGGCAACCTTAGCTCTAAAGCAAAGGTTTTAGTAGGTGCTGACGGAACGATTGATGGTTGCATTAAAGGAAAAAATGCTGATATACTCGGCAAAGTAACCGGACAAATAGATATCAAAGATGTACTTCAATTGCGTGGCAAATGTATGGTTGACGGTGATATTTTTGCCGGCAAACTTGAAGTGGAACCAACTGCAACCTTTAACGGACGTTGCCACATGGGTGCCAACGTTGTAGAACTCGGCAATGTTGTTGGATTAAATGTTGAGATGGGTACTGCAGTTAACCAGTAAATAAAATTTATCAGTAACGGAAATTCAATGAAGGCACAAAGAAAATTTTTATTACCACTGCTGTTGGTATTTATTATTTGCAATGGATTTTTTCTTTTGGGCGCAAAACTGCTGGCAAAATATGGCA
>JAYUBR010001091.1:0-1053 GCA_043740775.1 Ferruginibacter sp.
GTTGGTTTCATATCAGAATAAAGCGTTACAGCCGTAAAATTATCAGGGTTTATTTCACCTGGATAATTCTCTAATTTGATGTAGCGGAAACCATAGAAAGTAAAATGTGGTTCAAAGATTTCTTCTGCACCACCTTTTAAAATATAGGTGGCAGTTGCTTTTGCAGCCCGCAGATTTTCTGTATAAAAATTACCTGCTTTATCCAGTACTTCCGCATGTTTTATAACGATCTTATCACCTGCATTTCCTTTTGCTTTTACCACAACCCAGCCCACTAAATTTTGTCCGAAGTCCAATACTTTTTCGCCCGAAGGAGTGGTGATTACTTTTATGGGTTTGAAGGTTTCATGTTTTTTAACCTGCTCATTTTCAGTAGCGGTTAAATTGTCAAAACCGCTGTTGAGCAGGCTTACACCGTTCCAGGCCGCCTCATTGTAACCTGCCGAAGACCAACCGCTTTTTTCTTCTCTGCCATCATAGGTTTCTCCATTATAAATCTCTACTGATTTAATGGCACTGTTGGTTGATTTCCATTTATCATCTGTAACAATTGTTTCTGAGGAGCCATCGCTGTACACTAAATTTACCTGCGCCAGCAGCGCTAATTTTTTACCATAAATATTTTTATTATCACTCCATGCAAGGTAACCGCGGTACCAGCCATTGCCCACCGTTGCACCAATGGCATTGTTGCCATTTGCCAGCATACCGGTTACATCATACACCTGGTATTGGAGGCGCTTGTTATAGCTTGTCCAGCCGGGAGTTAAATAGGCGTCCCCCACCTTTTTTCCATTCAGTTGCACTTCGTACATACCATGGGCAGTAATGTACAAGGTGGCCGCTTTAATTTTTTTTGTCACATTAAATTGATGACGGAATAAAATGGCGGGCCGGTTAATGGAATCTTCGGTAAATCCTGCTTCTATCCACTTTGCCTTCCAGTCGCTGGTGCTTAGTAATCCCGTTGTAAAAGATGCTGTTTCGCTCCAGGGCGATGCTTTTAAATTATTATCCCATACCCTTATTTTCCAGGTGTATTTCTGATCGCTT
>JAYUBR010001092.1:0-1052 GCA_043740775.1 Ferruginibacter sp.
GCGACCAGGGGCAGTTAAGCACTATGGCCATTAAGGCAAAAGCCGTTCTTGAAGTAGAAGCGCTTACAGTTTTAGCAGATAAAGGTTACCATGTTGGCACCGATGCATTGGAATATATTGTACAGGAACGAAACAGTCAGCACCGTCAACAGATAGTGGCCGAAAAACAAACCGACTTGTTTAAAGATATAAGCAAAGCAAAATTATTTCGCTACCAGGAAAAAGGCGTTTTGTTTGCAGTAAAAGCGGGCAGATGTATACTGGCCGATGATATGGGTTTAGGTAAAACACTACAGGCCATTGTTAGTACAGAAGTTTTAAGAAGACAATTTAAAATTAATACCGCAATTATTATTTGCCCTACTTCATTAAAATACCAATGGAAAACAGAAATTGAAAAATTTATGGGCAACAAAAATGTCTGTGTGGCAGAAGGAAATATTTTAGCAAGAAAAAAACTATACGGTAACAATACTGCTGACTATGTAATTGTAAGTTATCAAATGGCTTCAAACGATTTTATTTACCTGAACGAAATGCAGGCGGATGTATTGATATTGGATGAAGCACAACGTATAAAAAACTGGAAAACCAAAACATCGGCTGCCATAAAACGCATTAAAACTACTTACGCACTGGTACTTACAGGCACGCCTGTTGAAAACAAAATTGAAGACCTTTATTCGCTAATGCAAATTGTAAACCCATACCTGCTTGGGTCTTTGCATAATTTTTTATCACGCCATCAGGTAACAGAAGATGGTACAGACAAAGTAATTGGCTATAAAAATTGAATGATGTGGGTGTAGTGCTACAGGATGTAATGCTACGCCGCACCAAAGCGCAAATGCTGAAAGATTTATCAAAGCGGATGGACAAAAATATTTTTGTGCCACTCATAACGCAACAACTGGAACTACATACGGAATATGCAGACAAGGTTGCAAGACTTGTTAACAAATGGAAACGCATGCGTTTTTTAAGTGAAGAAGACAGGCAAAATTTATTAAAGTTTTTAAACATGATGAGGATGGTGAGTGATAGCACTTTTA